>DATNJO010000759.1:0-9495 GCA_035603895.1 Pyrinomonadaceae bacterium | reverse complement strand
CATAGAAGGGTTGGCACAACCCTGGGAACAAGTAAAAAGAAGAAGGTTAACACCGAAGGTGTTGGCAAACCGAAGTGAAGCTCGCCAACGCCTTCAGCGTTGCAACTAGACCTATTTCATATCCCCAGGGTTGTCGCTTCGCTCCAACCCTGGGCTGGAACTAGCGAACGCCTTCGGCGTTTTGAGCTGGAACTAGCAAACGCCTCCGGCGTTTCGGACTGGAACTGGCGAAACGCCTTCGGCGTTGACAGACGAACGAGAAGTTTACGAACTCTATACCAAGGTATAGGGTGCGGATACCTCCGTATAATAGTTTTTCTTTTCCCCAACTCGTAATCTCCTCACGTAATGAACACTGCACCTGCACCGAACGAATCGACGAGATCAGGGATGAACGCTCCGAAAGTACCGCTGATCTCAATTGTTGACGATGACGAGTCGGTGCGCGATGCCCTGAAGAGTCTGATCGACTCGATGGGATTTCACGCCGAGGTGTTTGCTTCGGGCGAGGCGTTCTTGAATTCTCCCGAGATTTCCCAAACGGACTGCCTGATTGCCGACGTCCGTATGCCAGGAATGAGCGGGCTCCAACTTCAAGATCGACTAAACGCCACCAATTCCTCCATTCCGATAATTTTCATTTCGGCCCACGACGATGGAGATGCCAGGGCCCGAGGCTTGCGGGCAGGAGCTGTTGACTTCCTGAAGAAACCGTTTAGCGAGGATGCTCTCGTCCGAGCAATCAGCACCTGTCTTGATAAGGGTTAAACGACAAAGGGGATGTGTGATGTTACAAACTGCAACTGCTGCGAACTATCAATCATCATTGGCCGCGCGATGCGTGAAGCCGGTCTCAGATGCGACGCTTAATCAGGTTGTTCACAACCAGTTTGAGAAGCGATCTGTCAGCGATCTGGCGCTGATTTATCCCGAGTCGGTGCTGAAATCCAGCGATCCAATCGGGTGGCAAAACGTGCGCGGGTTACATTTTCGCCACAGTGGAAAAGAAGTGATCATTCCAGCCTCGGACGACCACTGCATGGTGCTCAACCTGGGCGAACCGTGTTTCGTTTACGTTCAACCCGGCAAAAGAAGATTCGAAGGAGAGATACGATCGGGTGAAGTGGCGATCATTCCGGCGGGCTCGTCATGGACTTGCCGCTCCGACGGCGCGGAGTTGCCGGAGATGTTGCTCCTGTACTTGCGTCCGTTGTTTGTACGTTCGGCAGTGCGCGAAGTGAATTTTGCTCACCACGAGATCGATCTGACTCCACAAATCGGGTTCCGCGACAAACACATCTGTCACGTGGCGATGTCGCTCTTGCACGAGTTGAATGAAGCAAACGTCGTCGGACGGCTTTACGCAGATTCACTCGCGACCGGACTCGCGATTCAACTCGTTCGGCGCTACAGCTCGTTAAGAGACGTCCACATCGGACACGGCGGAATGGCGCCACACAAGTTACGCCGGGCCATCGCGCTGATCGATCATCATCTTTCTGACGAAGAGGAAGGACGCGTTGCACTGCGCGTGGTCGCGCAAGACGTTCACATGAGCTACTTCCACTTCTCGCGAGCCTTCAAACAGTCGATGGGAATGACTGCAACTAACTACATCGCGGAACGCCGGATTGAACGGGCAAAAAAGATGCTGGAGGAGACTGAATTGCCGATCTCGGAGATTGCCCTGCGTTCAGGATTTTCTAGTCAAAGCCATTTCACAACGGCGTTCCGCCGGCTGGCGGGCGCGACGCCAAAAGCTTTCCGGGCGGCTTTGTAATTGGCGCATTACAGTTTGGTCGTGCTGTTCCTGGGACCTTAGGTACGTGCCTGCACAGTGGCGAAAGCGGGCGCGCTGTGGTGAATCAACCCTTGGGTCCCAGGAAGAGCACGACGAGCTGTCTCGGTATTCAGCTTGGAACCTACAAAGAAGCACAAGCAGAAAATAAAGCTCGGTTACTTACTGCGCCCTCACCGCGCAATGCTGGTGCTTGCTTTTCTGGCGGTGCTTGGTGAAGCCGGAACCGATCTACTCGAACCGTGGCCATTAAAAATCGTCTTCGATTACGTCTTCGGCGCGAAGCACTTGCCGGCGTGGATGTCTTCGTTGCTTGGTGCGACGTTCGGTCTGACGAAAGTCGACATTCTTCACTTCGCCATTCTCGCGGTGATCGTCATTGCACTTGCTGGTGCGTTGAGCGCGTACGCGGAAAAATATCTGACCACGTCAGTAGGTCAATGGGTGATGCACGACCTGCGGCGCGTTCTCTATCATCACATTCAACGCCTGTCTCTCGCTTATCACGACCACAAGCCGACCGGCGATCTCATCAGCACGGTTACCGCCGACATCGATTCGATTCAGGACTTCATCTCGCAAGCACTGCTGGGCATCGTGGTGAACGTGCTGACGCTGGTCGGGATGTTGCTGGTGATGTTTTATCTCAACTGGCGCTTCACGCTGATCGCGCTTTCAGTGACGCCGTTTCTGTTTGCGGTGGTTTACACGTACACGCGTCGCATCAAGCAGGCTTCGCGTGCGTTGCGAAAGAAAGAGGGTGAAGTAGTTTCGGTCGTGGCCGAAGTGCTTAATTCGATCCGCGTGGTCAAAGCGTTTGCGCGTGAGGATTACGAAGAAGCTCGTCTGGCGCAGCAGAGTTTGGAGAACGTCGAGATCGCGCTCCGGGCGCGCAGTCTGAAGGCGAAACTGGCGCCCGTGGTCCAGGTTATCGTGGCAGTGGGAACGTGCCTGGTGCTCTGGTACGGCGTCAATCTGGTATTGACCGATCAGATGACGTCGGGTTCGTTGCTCGTATTTCTGCTTTATCTCGGCAAGATGTACAAGCCGATGCGCGACTTGTCGAAGATGACTGATACGCTGTCAAAAGCGGCGGTCGGTTATGAACGGATTCACGAGGTGATCGAGACCGAGGACGAGGTACGCAACCTGCCGGGTGCGAAAAAAGCGCCGCAGTTCCGAGGTGAAGTCGAGTTCGATCACGTGTATTTCGGTTACGACAAAGGTTATCGCACGCTCGCGGACATCAATCTGCACGTCGAGCCTGGGCAACTCGCTGCGCTGGTTGGTCCGACTGGTGTGGGGAAGACGACGATCGCGAGTTTGATCGGGCGCTTCTACGATCCGCAAAAAGGTGTTGTGAAGATCGACAGCCGTGATGTGCGCGATTACAAGATCAAGTCGTTGCGACGACAGATCAGCTTCGTGTTGCAGGAGACACTTCTGTTCCGGGCGCCGGTTTGGCAAAACATTGCGTATGGACGGCCGGAAGCCTCACGCGAGGAGATCCTGCGTGCGGCGGAGTTGGCAAACGCGGATGAGTTCATCAAGAAGATGCCGCAGCAGTATGACACGATGGTCGGTGAGAAGGGCGTGACTCTTTCCGGCGGCCAGCGCCAGCGCATCGCGATCGCGCGAGCGATCATTCGGAACGCGCCGATCCTCGTGCTTGATGAACCGACTTCGGGGCTGGATGCGGCGTCGGAAGAGTTGGTGTTTGAAGCGTTGACCAGATTGATGACTGGCAGAACCACGATCGTGATCGCGCATCGTCTGGCCACAGTGCGCCGCGCGGACGTGATCTTCGTTATTGAAGACGGCACCATCGCCGAGCGTGGCACACACGACGCCTTGCTTGCTCAAGGCGGGCTCTATTCACACCTTTACAAAATCCAATTTCAGCCACAGACAAACACAGACGGACACTGATCCTTTTATCTGTGTTCGAGTTGTTTCTGTGTTGGAAGCTGTGACGCGTCCCAGCCGCCGCCCAGTGCTTTGATTAAATTCACGGTTGCGGTCATTTGTTGCCCCTGAAGAATTACTGCTGTTCGTTGATTGTTTAGTAGCGTAGTTTGCGCGGTGATCACGTTGAGATAGCTATCGATTCCCGCCTTGTAACGTTCCGTCGCCAGCGACAGCGCTCGTTGCGACGAGGCGACCGCGGCATTCTGTTGGTCCAGTTCGGTGTTCAAGATTCGCAGCGCCGCAAGGTTGTCTTCAACTTCCTGAAACGCCGTCAGTACAGTTTGGCGATAACTGGCTACAGTGGCGTCGTACTGCGCGCGGGTGGCCTCCGTGACCGCGGCACGCCGGCCTTTATCGAAGAGTGTTTGCGTCAACGTTGGTCCAAGTGAAAAGAAACGCGCCGGCCACGTGAACCACTTCGCAATCGACGCGCTCTCGAATCCGCCGGTCGCGCCGAGCGTGAGCGACGGATAGAAGGCTGCTTTCGCCACACCGATCTGCGCATTCGCTTCTGCTACGCGCCGTTCGGCGGCGGCGATGTCCGGACGTCGCTCGAGCAGTTGTGAAGGAAGGCCGACCGGCACTCCCAACGGCTTTTCATCCAAAGGCGTGAAAGGGATTGTAAGCGTCGCGGGCGCCTGGCCGGTCAGGATCGCGATCGCGTGCTCGAGTTGCGATCGCCCGATGCCGAGATCGGTGGCCTGTGCTTGCGTTGTCTTCAACTGCGCTTCTGCCTGGGCCACGTCTTCGTCTGAAGCGATACCAGTTTGAAAACGAACACGCGTCAAATCGAGTTGCTCTTGAAAAGCGACGATAGTCGAGTTGAGTAAACGTATTTCGGCATCGACCGAACGAAGCTGAAAGTAGTCAAAGGCCAACTCGGCTTCAACGCTCAAACGCACGTTTTGCAAATCGGCAGCACTTGCCTGCGCTTCAGAGGCATTGGCTTTCACTGTGTTGCGGATGCGTCCCCACAAATCCGGTTCCCACGTAGCATCAACCGGCAGCACGTAGATCGTGCTTTGGCGGCCCGGTGAGACGTTCGAGGTACTGGCTGCTCCTGATTGTCGTGAAAGAGTGATCGAAGGACTGGTCGTCACAGTCGGAAAATAATCCGATCGAGCTTCCTTGACGAGAGCACGAGCCGCGCGGAAGTTGGCATCGGCGAGGGCGATCTCCTGATTGGCTTGGTTGACCTGTTCTTCGAGATGATTTAGTTGAGCGTCGTTGAATACTTGCCACCATTTGCCGCGAAGTACTGCATCGTTGGGCTGCGCAAACTTCCAATCCTTTGTTTCCTTGAAATACTCGGGCGGGAGCTCTTTGAAAGCCGGCGGTGTGGCCGTGGAAGGCTTCACATACTTCGGCGCCTTGTCGCAGCCTTTGAACAACAACAGACCAAGCAGTGAAATTCCGATAATCTGAAACTGGTTAGGCATTACTCCACCTCATTCGCAAAGACGCAACGTAGATCCGCAACCGATCGAGGTAGAGATAGACCACCGGCGTGGTAAACAGCGTCAGCATCTGGCTCACGAGCAGTCCACCGATAATCGAAACACCCAACGGCCGCCGCAGTTCCGAACCCGTTCCCGTTCCTAAAGCCAAAGGCAAAGCGCCAAATAGCGCCGCAAGCGTCGTCATCATGATCGGGCGAAACCGCAGCATGCACGCCTGAAAGATCGCATCACGCGAACTCTTGCCCTCGCCGCGTTCCGCTTCGAGTGCGAAATCGATCATCATGATCGCGTTCTTCTTCACGATCCCGATCAGCAGGATGATTCCGATCAATGCGATCAAGCTGAGGTCCATGCGCACCAGCAACAACGCCAGCACGGCGCCAACGCCCGCCGACGGCAACGTCGAAAGAATCGTGATCGGATGCACGTAACTTTCATAAAGGATTCCGAGCACTATATAGACGGCGAGCAACGCGGCGGCGATCAGAACCGGTTCGTTTGCCAACGATGATTGAAAGGCTTGCGCCGTACCGGAAAAACTGCCGCGAATCGTCGCCGGCATGCCGATGCTTTCTTCAGTTTGATTGATCGCCTGAACCGCATCGCTCAACGCTACGCCGGGCGCGAGATTGAACGAGAAGGTTACCGACGGAAACTGGCCCTGGTGGTTGACCGCCAAAGGCGCGGTCGCTGGTTTATACTGCGCGACCGCACTCAATGGCACGACGCCACCGTCTGTCGATCGAAGATAGATCTGTTTGAGTCCTTCGGGACTCTGCCAGAATTGCGGTTCGACCTCCATCACGACGTGATACTGATTCAACGTCGTGAACATGGTCGAGACTTGCCGTTGTCCAAACGCGTCGTAAAGCGTTCCGTCGATCTCGTCGGGCGTGATTCCGAGTCTCATCGCGGTGGCGCGATCGTAATCGAGTGACGCTTGCAAACCGCTGTTCTGCTGATCGCTGTTTACATCAGTGACGGCCACGACTTTGCGTAACTGATCGAGCAGGAGCGGTCCCCACTTGACGAGGTCGTCGAGATTCTCACTTTGAATCGTATATTGGTATTGCGCGTTCCCGCCTCGGCCACCGACGCGCAAATCCTGCGTCGATTGCAAAAACAGCGAAGCACCCTCGACGGTTGCAAGTTGGCGGCGCAGGCGGCGAATGATCTCGTCGGCGCTGACCTTTCGTTCTTCGAGCGGTTTCAAGGCAATAAACATTCGTCCCGTGTTTGTCGTCGTTCCGCCGCCGCTTCCGGTGAACGCAACCACGTTTGCCACAGCCGGATCGGCTTTGATGATGTCGACGAAGCGCGCCATCCTTTCTCTCATCGCGACGAACGACGAGTCCTGCGCGCCCTGAATACCGCCGGCTAAACGTCCGGTGTCCTGTTGCGGGAAAAATCCTTTCGGAATGATCGTGATGAGATAGACGTTCAGCGCGATCGTGATCAGCAGCAGTAACAACATCGGCAACGGATGACGCAGCACCCACGTCAGGCTTCGTTCGTACAAGCTGAGTATCCAGGCAAAGAAGCGCTCGCTGAGCAGGTAAAGGCGGCCATGATCGTCTGCTGCTTTTGCTTTCAAGAGCCGCGAACAGATCATCGGCGTAGTCGTCAGGGATACAATCAGCGAAACCATGATCGCCACTGACAGCGTGACCGCGAACTCACGAAACAGACGTCCAACAATTCCGCCCATCAACAACAGCGGCGTAAAGACCGCCACCAGCGAAATACTGATCGAGAGCACGGTGAAACCGATCTCTTTTGCGCCCAGCAACGCCGCCTCCATCGGCCTCATGCCCTGTTCGAGATGGCGCATCACGTTTTCAATCACGACGATCGCATCGTCGACGACGAAACCCGTTGAGATCGTCAAGGCCATCAGCGAGAGATTGTCGAGGCTGTAGCCACACAGGTACATCACACCGAAAGTGCCGATGAGCGAAACCGGAACGACGATCGCCGGAATGACCGTGGCGCGCGGATTTCTCAGAAAGACAAAGACCACCATGATCACGAGGCCGATCGAAATGATCAGCGTGCGTTCCACGTCTCTGACCGACGCGCGAATGGTAGTTGTCTGGTCCGTGACCACCGTGAGATCGATCGCGGAGGGAATTGATGCTTTCAATTGCGGCAGTGCAGCGCGAACGCCGTCGACGGTGTCGATGATGTTTGCTCCCGGTTGTCGAAAGACGATTACGAGAGCACAAGGCTGTCCGTTTGCGAGACCCGCGGAGCGAAGGTTCTCGACCGAATCCTGCACGTTGGCGATGTCAGACAGTCTGATCGCCGCGCCGTTGGTGTAACCGACGATCAAAGGCCGGTACTGCTCCGCTTTTAACAGTTGGTCATTCGTCGCGATATCGGAAGTCGTGGTGTTGTTCGAGAGCTGTCCCGTGGCGATGTGGGCGTTTTGCTGGCTCAGCACGTTGCGAACGTCTTCGAGAACCAGCCCGGTCGCATTCAACTGCGTGGGATTCACGTCGACGCGCACCGCCGGCAGCGAACTTCCGCCAACCACAACCTGGCCCACGCCCTGAATCTGCGAAAGCTTCTGTTGCAGGATCGTCGTTGCGGCGTCGTAGAGCTGGCCTTGATTATAGATGCTAGAGGTAACCGCGACGATCATGATCGGCGCGTCCGCCGGATTCACTTTTCGATACGTCGGGTTGTTAGGCAGATTCGCGGGCAAGTAACCGCGCGCTGCGTTGATAGCGGCTTGCACGTCGCGGGCGGCCGCATCGATATCGCGATTCAACTCAAACTGCAACGTCACGCTCGTCGAACCGAGATAACTCGCAGACGTCATTTCAGTCACGCCGGCGATGTGGCCCAGTTGGCGTTCGAGTGGTGTGGCCACAGACGACGCCATGATCTCCGGACTCGCGCCCGGCAAGTTTGCCTGTACGGAGATTGTCGGAAAGTCGATCTGCGGCAACGGCGAAACGGGCAACAACTTGAAAGCGACCGCACCCGCGAGCGCAATCGCGACCGTTAAGAGCACAGTAGCCACGGGCCGATGAATGAATGGCGACGACAGACTCATGGCGCACTTTCCTTCACGAGCCAGAGCCACAAAGAGGCACAAGAAGCACAAGAGGCACAAGAAGTATGAAATGCATTAGTGTCCTGCTTAGGTCTCTTGTGCATTTTGTGCCTCTTGTGCCTCTTTGTGGCTTAAACCGGAGCGAAAATGAGAAAGTTTTCGCGCGATGGAGTCGAAGAAGAGATAGATGACGGGTGTCGTATAGAGCGTGAGCAGTTGGCTCAACATCAAGCCGCCAACCAACGTGATACCCAATGGCCGCCGCAACTCGGAGCCGGTTCCCGTGCCAAACGCCAACGGCAACGCACCCAGGAGCGCGGCCATCGTCGTCATCATGATCGGGCGAAACCGCAGCAAACACGCCTGATAGATCGCTTCTTCCGGATCCTTGCCGTGTTCCCGTTCGGCTTCGAGTGCGAAGTCGATCATCATGATCGCGTTCTTCTTCACGATGCCGATCAGCAGGATGATGCCGATAATCGCAACGACAGTTAGTTCTGATCGAAACAGCAGCAACGCGAGAATCGCGCCCACGCCCGCCGACGGCAACGTCGAAAGAATCGTGAGTGGATGAATGTAGCTTTCGTACAAAACGCCGAGCACGATGTAGACGGTGACAATCGCGGCGAGAATCAAAATTGGCTCGTTCGTCAACGAACTCTTGAAAGCCTGCGCGGTGCCCTGAAACGAAGCCTGAACACTCGCAGGCATGTTCAGTTCTTTTTCGACACGTTCAATCGCGTCTGTTGCTTCGCCGAGCGATGCGCGATGTGCGAGGTTGAAAGAGATCGTGACGACCGGAAACTGTCCTTGACGATTCACCGCGAGTGGCGCAGTTCCTGATTCAAAGTGACTGAACGCACTCAATGGCACCGCCAGGCTCGTGGGCACTGTCGAACTCGAGGTCGCCGCGGTGTTCGGAGGCACTGGTGCGCTCGAAGGCGTGCCGATGTTCGTGTGAACGTAAATGTCCTGTAACTTAGCCGGATTGGCTTGAAAGTTTGGCAGCGTTTCAAGGATCACGTGATATTGGTTCGATTGCGTGAACAGCGTCGAGATCTGGCGCTGTCCGAAAGCGTCGTACAGTGTCTGATCGATCTCGAGCGGTGTGATTCCGAGACGCGAAGCGGTGACGCGATCGATCACGAGTGTTGTTTGCGCCGCTCCAGTTTGTTGATCGGTGGCCACGTCCTGTAGCTGCGGCAGCG
>DATNJO010000758.1:0-2419 GCA_035603895.1 Pyrinomonadaceae bacterium | reverse complement strand
TACGGAACGCCGATCAGATCCGCATCTTTGAATTTCACACCCGCGCGTTCGTCTCTGTCGTCCAGTAACACTTCGAGACCCGCCTTTTGCAGGTCGTGATACAGCTTCTCGCCTGCTGCGCGTAGATCGTCCTGTTTGATGTTGGTGATCGTCACGATCACATCAAATGGTGCGAGCGTCTTCGGCCAAATGATTCCGTCTGCGTCGTGACTTTGTTCGACGGCGGCGCTGATGATGCGCTCGACGCCGATGCCGTAGCTGCCCATCACGATCGGCACTTCTTTGCCGTCCTGGTTCAGCACGGTTGCGCCCATCGACGCGGAGTATTTGGTTCCGAGTTTGAAGATGTGACCGATCTCCATGCCTTTGAAGATTTCAAGCGTGCCGGTTTCGCAGCTCGGACAGCCTTCGCCCGATTCTACGGTGCGGAGATCCTCCCACAAATCGGCTTGGAAATCCCTGTCTACTTCGACGCCACGAATGTGGTGATCGTCGCGGTTGGCGCCCGTTGTCATGTTTCGCCGGTTCTTCAACGCGTTGTCCGCGACGATAAAGAAGGCTGACTGTTTTTCTCGTGCTCCAACCGGTCCGAGACTTCCCGGGCTTGCACCAAGAAGTTCGCGGATCTCTTCCGGGCGTGCGGCGCGCACTGTGGTGGCACGCAGAGCATCCGTGAGTTTTTGCTCGTGCAGTTGATGATCGCCGCGAAGCAGGACGAGCACCGGACGCTGTTCGCCGTCGATAGTGCCAATGAAGACCAATGATTTTATTTGTCGCGACGCTTCAGCACCGCCAGGGAAAGTGGTCAGGTCTTCAATCGTGCGCACGCCGGGCGTCGGAAATTTCTCGGGCGCGTTTAGACCGGCCTCGTCGTGGATTGGCGCGAGACGCGAGATTGCCTTTTCGAGGTTTGCGGCGTAACCGCAATTCTCGCAACGAACGATGAAATCCTCACCAGCGGGCGAAGGCGCCATGAACTCGTTTGACTCCGAACCGCCCATCGATCCCGACGAAGCCTCAACGATCAGAAACTTCAGTCCGCAACGAGTGAAGATCTTTTTGTAAGCTTCGCGTTGATCGATGAACGACTTGTCGAGTCCGGCGCGATCGACGTCAAACGTGTAAGCGTCCTTCATAATGAACGTGCGTATCCGCATCAGACCGGACTTCGGGCGCGCTTCATCGCGAAACTTGAGTTGAATCTGATACCAGACCTGCGGCAGTTGCTTGTACGAACGAAGCTCGTGACGCGCGATACTCGTGAATATCTCTTCGTGCGTCATGCCGAGACACATGTCGGCGCCTTTGCGATCCTTCAGGCGAAACATCTCGTCGCCGATGGCGTCCCAGCGGCCTGATTCTTTCCAAAGCTCCGCCGGATGGAGTGCCGGCAGAAAGAATTCCTGGCCGCCGATGGCGTTCATCTCTTCGCGCAGAATCTGCATCACCTTGATCGCGACACGTTGCCCCAACGGCAGAAACGAATAAATGCCGGCGGAAAGTTGGCGAATGAGACCTGCGCGCAGCAGGAGTTTGTGGGAAATGACCTCGGCGTCTGCCGGGTCCTCACGGAGTGTGGGTATGAAGAATCTTGACCAGCGCATAGACCGTGCATTCTCGCTTAGCTGCTGTGAGTTAGGCAAATCGGCCACGGTTTGCGAGACCTGTTTTGAGTTCAAGCTTTAGCTTGTTAGTCAAAGACGCCTTAAGGCTGAACTCAAAACGGGCTTAGAACGAAATTTGCCGGGGCGGAGCGAGTGAGTTACCATCCAACCTCTTTCTTACAACCCTTCAAGAAGGTTTAAGCGACGATGAGAATTGCTCTCGCCAGCGACCACGCCGGCTATGCTGAGAAAGAGCGGTTGAAGACGGTGTTGACGGACCTCGGCGTCGAGTTTGACGACCTGGGCACGGCGTCGGAGGCGTCTGTCGACTATCCCGACTACGCGCGCAAGGTCGCAGAGCAGGTTGCCCAAGGACATGTAGAGCAGGGACTGCTGGTTTGTGGTTCCGGCACCGGCATGGCGATTACTGCAAACAAGGTTCACGGCGTGCGCGCTGCGGTTGCGTGGTCTGAAGAGACGGCACGTCTCGCACGTCAACACAACGACGCGAACGTGCTCGCGATTGGCGCACGCACCACACCCGTTGACGATATTCCGAGAATTGTGCGCGCATGGTTCTCGACTGATTTTGAAGGTGGCCGTCACGCCGCGCGTGTGGCGAAGATCTCTGAAGTGGAGCAAAGCAACTAATGACTGATTCTCGAAACTCCCCGCTGGCCGACGTCGACCCGGTGATTGCTAACGCGATCGATAACGAAGTGGCTCGCCAGGCGAATGGTCTGGAACTGATTGCGTCTGAAAACTTCGTGAGCGAAGCCGTGCTTGAAGCAGCCGGTTCCGTGTTTACGAACAAG
>DATNJO010000757.1:0-3143 GCA_035603895.1 Pyrinomonadaceae bacterium | reverse complement strand
CTGATGTTGCCGGTGGTCGAGCCTAACGGCCGCGTCACCGCGCAACAGATCGTGGTCTACACGCTGATGCTCTTGCCGGTGAGTCTGCTGCCGGTAGCGCTCGGCATGGCTGGTACGATTTATCTTTACGGCGCCTTAGTGCTCGGGCTGCTCTTTCTCTACAGCAGCTTGCGCGCTGCATTCTCAATGTCGCGGCAGTGGGCGCGCCGCTTGCTTTTGGCTTCAGTTCTCTATTTGCCACTCCTGTTTATCTTGATGGTTTTGAATGGTAGATAAGCCACGGACTAACACGAACGACACCGACTAATTCCGTCAGTGAAATCCGTGTCATCTGTGGCCCAATACTCCTAAAGGAGATGTAACCGATGGGACGAGTTCTTGCGGTTATTATCTGGATCGTAACCCTGCTATCAGTGCTCCTTTTCCTGGTCGGAAAATGGTGGCTGCCGGAGGCGATCTCGAATCACGCTCCAGCCCTCGACCGGCAATTCATGATCACGATCATTGTCGTCGGCCTCTCTTTTACGGCCGCGCAGGTCGGTCTCGGTTGGATGGTGTGGAAGTATCGCGACACGGGCAAAGCAGGTGACCGCGCGGTCTATTCGCACGGCAGCAACCGGCTCGAAGTGCTGTGGACGGTGATCACTGCGTTTGTCTTCATCGTGCTGGGTGTGATGGGACAAAGCGTTTGGGCCTCGTTGCGCTTGAACGATGCGCCGCCGGGTTCCTACACCGTTGAAGTCGTAGCCCAGCAGTTTCAGTGGAACTTCCACTACGCGGGCAAGGATGGCAAGTTTGGACGCACGGATCCCAGTCTGATTGATGACGGCACGTTGAACTTCATCGGTCTCGACAGTGCAGATGCTGCTGCTGCCGATGATTCGGTAACCGCGGCGCTGGCGATTCCAGTCAATCGTCCGGTCGAACTGCGACTGCGTTCGAAGGACGTGATTCACAACTTCTGGGTGCCGCAGTTGCGCTTCAAACAGGACCTGGTTCCGGGCATGGAGATCAAGGTCCACTTCACGGCAAATAGAGTCGGCAAGTATGAACTGGCGTGCGCCGAGCTCTGCGGGCAACTCCATTTCAAAATGAAGAGCTACATGCTCGTGTTGCCGGAAGACGAACTGACGGCGCTGCAGGCTATGCCGCAGGAACAGTTCCAGGCGCGCATGGTTGAGCTGCTGGCGAAGTATCCATTGCCCGCTAACTAACCGTTTTGAACTTTCTCTGTGCCTCTGTGTCTCTGTGGTTCGTTGATACGACAAAGCAGATAAACCACAGAGACACAGAGGCACAGAGAAAACACGACGAGGAGATGAGAGATGTCAGAGACTCATGAAGGCGTGCACCGTCACCCGGCGCCAACGGGCTTCATCCGCAAGTACATCTTCAGCATTGACCACAAGGTCATCGGTATCCAGTACATCATGCTCGCGTTGGCGGCCGTGGTCGTCGGCATGCTCATGTCGCTGTTGATGCGCCTGAACCTTTCCTGGCCGGGAACCAGTTGGCCGATTCTGGCAACACTGTTTCCGACCGGCGCGCCGGGCGGTGTGATGAATCCGGAGTTTTATCTCTCGCTGGTGACGATGCACGGCACGATCATGGTGTTCTTCGTGCTCACCACCGCGCCACAGGGCGGCTTTGGCAACTACTTCCTGCCCATTCAGATCGGCGCCGAAGACATGGCATTCCCATATCTGAACATGCTTTCGTTCTGGGTGACGCTCGTCGGGTTCATCGTGATCCTGCTGGCGATCTTCGTCGAGGGCAACGCAACCATCGGTGCGTGGTTCGCACATCTTGGACCATCGTTCGCAGGCGGCAGCGGCACGGTCGGACCAATCGGCGGCTGGACTGGTTACGCACCGCTGAGTGCACTCGGCAAGATTGCCGGTCCCGGACAGGGCGGCGGCATGAACCTCTGGGTGATCAGTATCGCGATCTTCTGCGTTGGTTCGTTGCTAGGTGCGTTGAACTTCATCACGACGCTTCTGAACATGCGCACCAAAGGCATGACGCTGATGCGCATGCCGTTGACCTGCTGGGCGTGGTTCACGACCGCGGTGCTCGCGTTGTTGTCGTTCCCGGTGTTGCTCGGCGGCGGCATCCTGCTCTTACTTGATCGCATCGCCGGCACGAGCTTCTTCATTCCCGGCGGACTTTACGTCAGCGGTTTGCTCTCCGGCAGTAACCCAAACTTCCCGTTACACACCGGTGGTTCGCCGATTCTGTGGCAACACTTGTTCTGGTTCTTCGGCCATCCGGAAGTCTACATCGCGATCCTGCCGGGCATGGGCGCGACATCGCACATTCTCGCGACGTTTGCACGCAAACCGGTGTTTGGTTATCGCGCGATGGTCTTCGCGATCTTCGCGATCGGATTGCTGGGCTTCTTCGTGTGGGGCCACCACATGTTCATCAGCGGCATGAGCCCCTACTCAGCGATCGCGTTTTCAGTGTTGACGCTTTCGATTGGCGTTCCGTCGGCTGTGAAGACGTTCAACTGGATCGGCACGCTGTGGGGCGGACGCATTCGCTTCACGACCGCGATGTTGTTTGCGATTGGTTTCGTTTCGCTGTTCGTCGCGGGCGGTATCACGGGACTGATTCTCGGCCAAAGCTCGCTCGACCTGCCGATGCACGATACTTACATCGTCCCGGCGCACTTCCACCTCGTAATGGGCGTGGCGTCGATCTTCGGTATGTTTGCGGCGACCTATTTCTGGTTCCCGAAGATGTTTGGCCGCTACATGAGTGAAAGCATCGGCCGCATTCACTTCTGGATCACGTTCATCGGCGTCTACGCGATCTTCGTGCCGATGCACGTGATGGGTTTGCAGGGCATGCCGCGACGTTACTCGCAGTTTACTGAGTACCAGTTCCTGGCGAGTCTGCATCCGCTCGTGCTGTTCGTTTCGATTGCCGCAATCATCACGATCACGGTGCAATTTCTGTTCTACTTCAACGTGTTCTGGAGCATGTTCAAGGGCGAGAAGGCCGGCGACAATCCGTGGGAGGCGACCACGCTCGAGTGGAACACGTCTTCGCCGCCGCCACACGATAATTTTGCGGGTGTGTTGCCGGTGGTCCATCACGGTCCGTACGAATTTGCGGTACCCGGCGCGCCGAGAGATTAC
>DATNJO010000756.1:0-8243 GCA_035603895.1 Pyrinomonadaceae bacterium | reverse complement strand
GCGATCTCCGCGACTCTATCAAGGGTATAAAGGAGCCAGAGCATCGCAAACCCGTGGAAGATCAGATGGCTGACCTGCGCGCAGAAGCCGAACAACTCCGCCGGCAGGCCCGCGATGCCCAGGCCACTGGAGACCGCCGGTACTGGCCCATCTACAACTTAGACATCACAAACCCTAACGCGCCGGAAGAAGAGAGTCACGACCCCGACGTGTTAATGAAGAAGTACCAAAAGCTACTTGCCGATATCGAAGAGACCCAGGAACAGTTGAAGAGTGAGTTAGGCATGGCCCTGTTACACCACTTCGAAAGCGAGATCGTTTGAATGGATGCCCAGCAATTCTTAGCCAAGTTAAGTCACATTGTGTCGGCACCAGACGGAATTCAGCGCGTCAGAGAACTCGCGCTGCAACTCGCGATTTCAGGCGACCTTACCGGTCGTATCGTTGGTGACATTGCGGCTTCAGACCTCTTGGCTGCCAATAAGCAAGAGCAAGACCGACTGATATCTCTGGGCCAACTCAAACGGCAACATTCTCCAAGGAAAATTGCTGAAGGCGAGCAGCCTTGGCGAGTGCCCGACGGTTGGATATGGTGTCGGCTGGGAGACGTAACAAGCTATGGATATGTTTTGAAAGCAGAGCTTGAAGACGTAGATGACCAGACTTGGGTCCTTGAATTAGAGGACATCGAAAAGGGTACCTCTAGACTCTTGCAGCGCGTTCTAGCGCGTGATCGAAAGTTCAAGAGTGCAAAGAATAAGTTTGTGAGAGGAGCAGTCCTGTATGGAAAGCTTCGCCCTTACCTCGATAAAGTTTTGATCGCTGATGAAGATGGCGTTTGCACCACGGAAATCGCGCCAATATCATTCTTTGAGCACATTGAGAGTGGATACTTGCGTTGGTATCTGAAGTCTCCATTCTTCATAACGTACGCAACTAACTCGACTCATGGAATGAACCTGCCTCGGATCAGCACGGAAGCAGTACGTAATGCGATGTTTCCGTTTCCTCCTTCCCAAGAGCAAAAGCGCATCGTCGCTAAAGTGGATGAATTGATGGCGCTGTGCGACAAGTTGGAAGCGCAACAAGAACAGCGCGGAGCTCTGCACACGCTCACTTGCACCGTTACGCTGGATGCGCTGTCGAAGGCCGAATCAATCAATGATCTGCGGGCTGCGTGGCGCCGCTTAAAGTCAGGTATGTCCCTCATTCTCAATGAGGCTGAAGATGTTGAGCACCTAAGAATAGCCATTCTCGAACTAGCGATCCATGGAAAACTGAACATAAGGGAGTCAAGTGTCACGGAAGCAGCTATCGAGCGTATGCGGGCAAGAAAGCATGACTTGGCAAGAAAGAAATTTATTAAACGGGAAACGTCGGTAGTTGATTTTCCGGGCGTTCATGCGCTACGTACACAGATTCCAGAGACCTGGGTCTGGTGCCGGTTGAATGACATTGCAAGTGTCGTCAGAGGAGGCTCGCCAAGACCTGCCGGAGACCCAAGATTCTATGGAGGTGATATTCCTTTCCTTAAGGTTGCAGATGTCACACACTCAATAGGAATGTTTGTCCAAGGCTTTACCGCCACGATCAAGAAGGAAGGCTTAAACCGTACGAGGGAAATAACCCAACGAACTGTTCTCTTGACGAACAGTGGAGCAACCTTAGGTGTGCCCAAAATTTGTACTTTCAGAACTACTTTTAACGACGGAATTGCCGCGTTCGTTGAGTTAGCTGATGAGGTCTTCGACGAGTATCTATATTTCTACCTCAAGGCCAAAAGCAAATGGCTCTTTGACATAGCTTCACGAGGACAAGGGCAACCGAATTTGAATACGGACATTATCCGAGCAGTATGGTTTCCGCTCCCTCCAATGGTCGAGCAACGAGCAATCGTCCAAAAGGTCAAGAATCTATTCGACTTTTGTGACACTCTGGCCTCTCAACAAGCAGATTCCCGTACAATTGCCGCGGCGTTTGCTACGGCGTGTATATCAGCAATCACAGGAATCCGAATCGAGGATAACGAAAAGATGAAAGCACCCAAGACTGAACTTATCTCCAACCTTTGCATCGGCGTCAGTCCTGCTAGTAGGAATCACGCCCCACTCGCGACTATTCTTGTCAGGCACCAAGGCGAGCTACCGGCAAAAACATTATGGGGAAGCTCCGGCATGGATATTGACGGCTTCTATCAGCAATTAAAATTCGAGATGGCTAATGGTTGGATCACGCAACCGCAAGTAGCTTACATGAAGGAGCTGGAGACCGTCTGATGCATATGCACCGACTCAAGGTCAGCGCTTTCCGTAACCTCAAGGACTTTGAGATCACCTTCACTGAAACCGCGGACGACGCTAACGCTGAAGACGGCCACCGCACTTTTGACAGTCATGCTGTAATCGGTGCAAACGGCACCGGCAAGTCCAATTTAATTGAAGCAATAATCACAATCTTTCGCGACTTGGACCTGAATCAGCCGGCCAGTCTGGACTACGAAATGGATTACAGCATTCGGGATCATCGCGTCGAGATCAAGGGTCAGTCTGGAAAACGTCCAATGGTTCTAGTTGATGGTGGGCGTGCAGCCGCAGCCCGTTTGAGCGACGACGCGCGAGAGTTTTTGCCCTCGAACGTATTTGTGTACTACTCCGGCAAGAACGAGCGCATCGAGCGGCTTTTTTTGGCCCATCAAAGACGCTTTATTCAACGCATGGAAATCAGCGCCGAAGAGTACTTGCCTGAGCGCATCCTTACAGACCTTACGGGAGAAGAACAAGCTCAGGCAATTGCCGAAAATAGAAGGCGTGCAGATCGCCGTCGTGAGAGGTTGGGAGAAGACCAACTTCGTCGTCTTTTCTATTGTCGCGGTGGTCATAGCCAACTCGTGCTCCTCGCCTGCCTCCTCTCCAAGGATGAATGGTTCGTTCAACTGCTGAAAAACCTCAACATCGTGGAGTTGGACTCAGCCCTATTCGTACTAAAGCAACCTTACGGGTTGCGCCAAGACCTCACGAAGGAAGACATTCTTCAAGGCGATAAACGGTTCTGGTATGCGCGGGGCGATGTTGTAAGTGAGTTTCTCGATAAGCTTTGGCAACTGGCCGTCGCACCCATTAAGGACACTGTTAGTAAACTGATTGACTTTCGAGGCCGAACAGAAAGGCAGGATCAGATCTATCTCTTCCTGCCCAGCAAGGAAAGGCTCCAAGAGCTCGGTGCACTCATTGGCGATGCCGCGCGATTCTTCCGTTATGCCGAAGCAGCTTATATAGGTGATTTAATCGAAGAAGTTCGAATATACGTAAAGCACAAAGACGCCGAGGGTAACATCAGCTTCAATCAGCTGTCGGAAGGTGAGTTACAACTACTCACTGTGCTCGGACTTATGCGGATTACTAGTCAGGACCATTGCCTGTTCCTTCTTGATGAGCCTGATACTCATCTCAACCCGATTTGGAAACTGCGATACTTCGACGAGATCGAGAAGGTGATTCGCAAGAATGAAACGCAAACGATTGCTGGCGATTCGCAGATTATTATTACCACACACGACCCGATGATGATTGGTGGCCTTCGCCGCGAGCAGGTGCGAATTCTCCGACTCGAGCACGGCAAGTCAATTATCAACACCCCCGAGGAGCATCCCCAAGGGATGGGCGTTGCTGGATTGTTGAAAAGCGAGATGTTTGGCCTAGCCTCTACTTTAGACGAACCAACGCTTCGCGATCTCGATGAGCGAAATGAGTTGCTCGCAAAAAGGTCTAAGGAGCAGCTAACCGAACCAGAAGAGGAGAGGCTAAAACGGTTGACGGACCATTTAGATGATCTCGGCTTTTCGCGAGAGAACCGCGACCCACTCTATCAACTCTTCATTCAAAAGATGTACGAGGTTCGCAGTCAACCCTTAACTTCAGTCCTTAGCGCTGAGGAGATTCAAACTCAAGCTCAACTAGCAGAAACGATTGTGACCGCGCTGATAAAGGAAGAGCGGAATGATGAGCTTTCAACGTTGGCGCAAGAGGTCCGCGCTCAAATGGAGAGATAATGAATGCGGCGAGTCTTTATCCGAGGAACTCCACCACAGGATTGGGTAACCGATGCTAACGCAGTCAGCGCGAGACTACGTAACGCTCAAAGTGATGAGGAGCGAGCAGTCATTATTGAGGAACAGGAGCACCTTTGGAGGGATGATCGAATTCGCAACTGGTTGCTCGGTCAGTTCAATAACAAGTGTTGGTACTCCGAAGCTTACGATTCTGTTTCATCCATCCATGTTGACCATTACAGACCGAAGGGACGAGTAAAGGACCTTGAGGGGAAAGAATGCGATGGTTATTGGTGGCTGGCATTTGAGTGGGATAACTACCGTATTTGCGGACAACTACTAAACGTTAAGAAACGTGATGTTTTCCCCATACTCGAGGGAGCACGAGCAAATTCGGCCGACGTGGTGTCCCTTCAGCTCGAAGCACCCGTTTTAGTCGATCCTGTAACTGATCAAGCGAGGCTGATCACCTACGAGCGAGATGAAGACGGGTGTGTCGCCGTACCTGCAGCGGGTGTGAATACTGCGGATAAATTTCGCGCGGAGAAAAGCATAGAACTACTGGGATTAAACCTTAGAGAGAGGCTCAATCGAAAGCGCGCACTCTTCTGGGATGAGTGTCTGATGTTAATCGCAGACTATGAGTCCGCGTCGGGACCGCAAGCGTTGCGGGTTGTTGTTCGAGCATCTGTCGTAAAGAAACTAAAAGCGATGATTGACTATGACTCGGAGTTCTCTTCGGTCGTGGAGGCGTGCATTTGGAAGAATGCCTCTCGTTCATTAATTGCGTCTGTCTTTGAACAACGCAAGGCTGCTTGAATGAGATGGCGGCGACTTAGTTGACCCAACTCCCCGAGGTGATCGTCGAAAGGAACGTCTATGTCGGTTTGGCTAGTTCGAGCTGGTTCCCACGGTGAATACGAGCAGAAGTTTTTGAAGGATAGTCGGGTCTATTTAACTTGGGGCAAGCTTGAAATTGACCTTACGAAATTACCGGATCGAGACGCGCTCTTCACGAAGATGGCTGAGCTCTACCCTGATGCTAAACCCAAGCGGCTACATAACTGGGTAAGTCAGGTTTGGCCATTTGCCCATAACATCGAAAAGGGTAACCTAGTTGTCCTTCCAATGAAATCGCAACCCAGCATCTATGTTGGAGAAGTGACAGACGCTTACCATTTTCAGCCAAAGAGCCCCGATCCATTCTTTCACTGGCTTTCAGTCAAGTGGATTGGTGAGGCAATACCGCGCACACATTTTAGTCAAGACCTCCTCTATTCATTTGGCGCATTCATGACGGTATGTCGCATCCAGCGGAACAACGCTGAAGCGCGAATTGAAGCGATGCGTAAGGCTGGATGGACAACTGAGACAACAGCCGCCTCAATCCGAGAAGTGATGCAGACGGGCAACGACTTACAGGAGAACACCGACTTGGAGGAGTCGGGGCGCGATCAGATAGCCAAACTGATTGCTTCAAGATTCAAGGGTCATAATCTCACCAGACTGGTAGAAGCGATACTAAAAGCTCAAGGCTATACCACGTATCGCAGCCCTGAAGGCGCTGATGGAGGTGTCGATATTCTCGCAGGTCTGGTCCGCTCGGTTTTGGCTCACCTCGTTTGTGCGTTGAAGTTAAGTCCGAAGATGGTCCGATCGATCGGCCCACTGTCGACAAGCTTCTGGGAGCGATGACTAAGTTTGGCGCTCAGGAAGGATTGTTTGTCGCTTGGGGAGGGTTCCGGAGCAATGTCGCTAAGGAACTTTCGCAGAGCTTTTTCCGACTTCGACTCTGGACACAAAAGGAATTGTTGGAACAACTGTTCGCACATTATGATCAACTAGATGAAGACTTCAAAGCAGAACTTCCATTGAAGCGGATTTGGACGGTAGCAGCTCAGGAGGACGAGTAAAATCTTTTTACCCAAATTCGAGCCCAAATGCCCACCAAGACAGCTTCAATTCCATGTCCGCTTGTAGATATTAAAGCAAACCTCAATGAATACCTGCGTGAACGAGATCAAACTGCTCGCTATACGTCGTCTGATTACTGCTTCAATTATTTCCAGGCTTATCGTGATGCGGATACTATCAGTCAGATTTCGAGCCCAAATAATCTAGAGCTCAGCTGCGTCCAATTGGGTTTCTATCTCGCTAGCTGGGGAATGCTTCGCGCTTCATCTACGTTGCTTCAGAAGAGCATGAAGCACTACGTCCCCGTCATTAGAACGATAGCCTCGACAAGACCAGAACTGTGGAAGATCGATTCCCATGATTACACGGACTCGAATATTGCTTCGCTTACTCAGATCGCAGAGAGACTAAGAAGCAGTTTGCATGATGGTGCGTCAGACATTTTGATTACGAAAATTATGCTCGGCGTTTTCGGCTGTGTTCCCGCTTTCGATAACTACTTCTGTTCTGGCTTTCGCACCTGGTCTATGAGCTCGAAGGCGTTGCGAAGGATCGGCTCATATTACAAAGAGAATTCAGAAATAATCGACAATTACAGAGTGCCAACCATCGATTTCAGCACTGGGAAACCCACCAAACGCAAATACACGCGAGCAAAAGTAATCGACATGATCTTTTGGATAAAGGGCTTATCCGAAGCGAAAAGGAAGGCGTCGCTAAATACTAGCCGAGCAAAATCTCCTTGAAGACGCTGAAGTCACATGAGCCGGCAAAAACCGTGGAACCTTCAATCGCGCCTTCGCCCCTGTTTCAACTGCGGCGTGCAATACAAACGCGATTCTCTTCGTTGTCCCAATTGTGGTGCACCCAAGGGCCTTCAGGAAGGGGAAGGCGATCGGTTTATCAAAAGAAACCAAGAAAGAACGCCTTCTAACGAAATGCGGTCTCCTACCTTCCAGATTCCCGAAGACTCATTGAAGGATCGCGTAGTTGATGTGGTCCAGACGGCGTTTGACATGATAAAGAATTCGCTTCGGGAATCTTGGCTCGGCCAAGAACTCCTGCAAAGAACTAGACCCGCGACACCGCTGTCTGATACTCGACCTAGACGACCTGCGTTACTCGGTGATTTATACAGACAGTATTTGAATAAAGTTGGGGCAGAATCAGTCCAACTTGCCGACATTGCTGCGAAAGTTCCGGAGTTGGACTACCTTAGCGCTTGTTTCTATGAGGATCTTGTTCGAACCTCTCCACCCCCTGATTTTGCGTCGTGGTGTGCTTCCTTTGAGAAAGCAGACGGTCAGATATTTGAGTTCATAAAACCTCACATTGAAGAGGTCTATTGTAGAGGCAAGGCTGTATTCATTGGCATGGAGCTCAAATCCTCAGGAGTGTGGCGCTTCCAAAAATGGAGCACCTGTTTGCTGGCCCAGTTGAATCACAGGGAGCGGGAGTTGATCAGCCCAGATACATCATCGAACCAATGAGATTCTGCGAGAAAGCACAGGATCCAGAATAGGGGTTCAAGGGACAATAAAACAACGACGGGTCATCCTAGCTGGGCTAGCACTGGTTCTCCTGATGCTTCTTGTTCCACCTTGGAAATCATCAGGAGGATCCCTGAGGTCGTATGGCATTATCTTTTCGCCTCCGCGCGGAGCATCAAGCCTAGATTTGTCGCGGTTGTTCGTGCAGAGTCTGTTTGTCGTTCTACTGACCGGAGGGATCGTTTTTGTTCTTCAGAGTCGTGAGAAATAGTCGTCACTACTCTAGGTGTGAACCAACAAGGTGAGAAAGCTCCAACGAGCGAGTTTGGCGGGTTAAATCTGAACGCAAGAATTAAGTGCCCTGACAGACTTCTCGGTCCACTTTTCCGGCGGTTCATAAAACGTATTGCTTGTGAGAAGACGACCGTTATGAGCGAAATCCTGAGACGAGATTTCTACTGGTAAGCTCGAAGATTTTCGAACAAGCTTGCCAAAGAGTGCCTTTGCAAATTCATTTGGAGGCAGTTGTTTCTTGGAATCGCTCACGACAAAACGAAAACAGCGGTTTGAGAAACTACGAAACCACTCGGTCATCTAGTCGAATTTGGACGAAAGGCCGGATAAACGAGTCCCGGATCTTCCACGCGTCTAGGCATTGAAGATGCGAATCGCAACTAACCGCAAAGAGCAAAGACTTGGTACAATTCGGGTTACGGACAACATGCCGGGGTGGCGGAATGGCAGACGCTGCGGACTTAAAATCCTCAGTCCACCCTCTTACCTCGTTCTAC
>DATNJO010000755.1:0-6252 GCA_035603895.1 Pyrinomonadaceae bacterium | reverse complement strand
GATTGCCTGGAAAACAATCGCCTGGGGAGTTGGTCTGCAACTCCTCATTGGTCTGATTGTTTTCCGGCTGCCCGTTTCGCACAGAGTCTTTCTCTGGCTCAACGACGCTGTGCTCGTCTTACTCAATGCGTCGCGAAGCGGTTCGACGTTTCTGTTTGGACCACTCGCCGCTAGTCCCGGCGAACAGGGATCGGTCGGCTTTATTCTTGTCTTTCAAGTTCTGCCGGTCGTGATCTTCTTCGCTGCCTTCACCGCAGTGCTTTATCACCTGCGCTTGCTGCAAATACTGGTGCGACTGTTTGCCAAACTCTTTCATCGCACGATGAAGATCAGTGGCGCCGAAGCGCTCTGCGGTTCGGCTAACATCTTTGTCGGAATGGAATCAGCACTCGTCGTTCGGCCTTATCTGGACACGATGACGCGATCGGAGTTGTTGGTCGTGTTGGCGACCGGTATGGCGACGGTGGCGTCGAGCACACTCGGAGTCTATGTTGCGTTTCTTGCGGGTGTGTTTCCGCAAATCGCAGGGCATCTGATCTCGGCGTCGATCATCGCGATTCCCGCTTCGGTTGTTGTGGCAAAGTTGCTTGTTCCCGAAACCGGCATACCGGTGACGAGCGAGGGCGTGCCGCAAGAAGACGAGTCGAGCCGATCGAAGAATCTGATTAGCGCGATCATCGAAGGATCGATGGATGGATTGAAACTGGCTGCCGGGATCACGGCGTTGCTGATCGCGATCCTCGGTTTGGTTGCGCTGGTCGACAAAATACTCGGCGCGGGCAGTTCGTGGCTGGGGATGAGTGAGCCGCTTTCGTTTGTGAGAATTTTGAGTTGGGTGTTTTATCCGTTCGCGTTTCTGCTCGGAGTTTCGCCGGCTGATGCGCCGGTGGCCGCGCGCTTGTTGGGTGAACGGGTAATTCTCACGGAGGTGTTTTCTTACAACCATCTCGCGGAGCTGATCTCCAGCGGACAGATCACTGACCCGCGAACTGTCGTGATTCTGAGTTACGCGCTTTGTGGTTTCGCGCACGTAGCCGCACTGGCGATCTTTGTTGGTGGCACGGCAGTGCTGGCTCCTTCACGACGCGACGATCTTGCGAGTCTCGGTTTGCGAGCACTACTCGCCGCGACTCTGGCGACGTTGATGACCGGATGCGTGGCGGGAATGTTTAGTAGCAGCGGAGCGGTGACGCTCTTGCGGTAGTAAATGGACAGGGGTTCAGAATGGACAAGATTCGCGTCGCATTGAGTTGTTCTGGCTTGGTGAAGAGATTTACTGACGTCACTGCCGTCAACGGACTCGACCTGGAAGTGTTCGCGGGCGAGTGTTTTGGTCTGCTTGGTCCAAACGGCGCGGGTAAGACGACCACTATCGAGATCTCCGAAGGTCTGACGCCCGCGGATGAAGGCATTGTCGAACTGTTGGGACAACGCTGGAAGAGTGGCGACGATCGCGCACTGCGCGAACGTATCGGCGTCCAGTTACAGGAAACGCAACTCGCCGAAAAGGTCACGGTCGAAGAGACGATACGGCTGTTTCGCAGTTTCTATCGGCGCGGTCACAGCGTTGACGAAGTCATCCACATCGTTGGACTCGACGAAAAACGAAACGCACGCGTAGGGAAACTCTCCGGTGGACAGAAACAAAGGCTCGCAGTTGCGTGCGCGCTCGTCAGCGATCCGGAGCTACTGTTTCTCGATGAGCCGACTACCGGGCTCGATCCGCAAGCGCGTCTTTCGCTGTGGGACATCGTCGAGAAGTTTCGCGAAGGCGGCGGCACGATTCTGCTCACGACGCACTACATGGAAGAGGCGACGCGTCTCTGCGATCGCGTCGCAATTTTGGACCACGGAAAAGTGATCGCGCTCGGAACGCCCGCGGAACTGATCGAATCGCTCGGCGCCGATCAAGTCATCGAATTCAGCGTGACGAATCCGCTGGCAGAAGACGCGCTGACGAATCTTCCCGCGGTCACGAATTTGCACAAACGCGGTGATGTTTACGCGCTCACTGTTTCGGAAATCGGTATTGCGTTGCCGGCCTTGCTCGCTGAGATAAAACAGCAGCAGTCAGAAATCGTCACACTCACGACTCACCAGGCGACGCTGGAGGATGTGTTTGTAAGTTTGACCGGGAGAATGTTGCGCGATGGCTGAAGCGAAAGAAACGTTGGTAAAGAAACCGGAGTTAACCAAACCTGGTGAATTGAAGTCTCAGAAGCTTCATCCGCTGGTTGAATTGACCTTGACGCGTGTGCGCGAGTTCTCGCGCGAGAAAGAAGCTGTGTTCTGGGTCTTCGTGTTTCCGGTGTTGATGACGTTTGCGCTCGGGATTGCGTTTCGCAATACAGCGCCGGACAAGACGCCCGTCGCGATTGAGGCTCCAGCCGGCGCCACAGATCCGAAGGTTACTGAAACGGCCAACATCTTGTCGCAGTCGGCTGACGTTACCGCAACCGTGTTGAGTCCTGACGAAGCCGCACAAGCGCTGCGAAGTGGTAAGGTTTCTATCGTCGTCAAACCGCAGAACGATTCGTTCGAGTATCGCTACGATCCGACTCGGCCGGAGAGCCGTACCGCGCGACTGCTCGTCGACGACGTGTTGCAACGTGGCAAAGGGCGAACTGACGTCGCAAAGACTGGGGAAGAGAAGATTACTGAGCCGGGTGCTCGTTACGTGGATTTCCTTGTGCCTGGTTTGATTGGCATGAACCTGATGGGCAGCGGACTGTGGGGAGTGGGATTCACCGTCGTCATAGCCCGCGTGCGCAAGCTTCTCAAACGCTTTGCGGCCACGCCGATGCGGCGTTCGCATTATCTGCTTTCGTTCATGCTCTCGCGACTCGTGTTTCTTGCGCTTGAAGTCGCGGCGGTGATTATCTTCGCGGTAGTTGCTTTTGGTTTTACAGTGCGCGGCTCGTGGTTGAGTTTGACTTTGGTGACGATACTCGGCGGATTCACTTTCTCCGGAATCGGATTGCTCGTCGCGGCGCGACCGACGACGATCGAAGGCGTGTCGGGCTTGATGAACTTCATCATGCTGCCGATGTGGCTGCTGTCGGGAACGTTCTTTTCGTCCGAACGGTTTCCGCAAGTGCTCCAGCCGTTCATTCAGATTCTGCCGCTGACCGCGCTGAACAATGTGCTCCGCGCGTTGATGAACGAAGGCACCTCGCTTTCGGCCAACTGGATGCCGATCGGGATACTGTTGTTCTGGTTTGTGGTTAGCTTTGTGGTGGCGTTGAAGATCTTTAGGTGGCAGTGAATTAGTTTGTCGACAGCCGCATCCAGTTCTCGACGACTTTGTTGCCTTGGGGATAAGTGCGCCAATAGTTTTTAAGGCGGGCCTCAACTCGATCCTTCTCGGTCGAGCGAGCGATGACCTCACGCGCAAGTGCATCGTTGCCATTAACGGACAGAGCCAGCGCCTCGAGTGAATCAATTTGCAGTTTGAGAGTTTCGAACTCTTTGGGCAGTGACTCTTTGCGCTTGCTTGTCGCTTCGATGAACTTGTCCATGTTCCCACTCAATGCCGCCGCGAGTTGGACCATCTCGATCTGAATAGTTCCTCCATTCATGGCAAAGGCTTTTTCGGCAAAAGCAATGCTCGTGTTGTAGTCGCTACGACTCAGCGCGCCGAAAGCCTTTTGTTGGTAAGCCATAAACAATCCTTCAGGCCAAAGATCGTCGGCGTTGGTCAGCGCAAGATCCGCAACGGCTTCAGCTTCAGTCCACAGACCGAGGCTGAGACAAGCGTTGCCCAGGTTCAGGCGCGCTAAAATGCTGTCCGGATTCTTAGACAGATACTCTTTCAGAAGTTGTCTTGCGGTTCGGTAATGGCCTTGTTCGCTGAATTTGTTACCAAGCCAACCGATATATTCCAGTGGTTGGTTCTGCACAAACTCGACCAGTAACGCATTCAACTTATGGAGTTCGTCCTCGGGTGCATTGTCGAGAATAAGGCCGATGCGGCCGACGAGAATTTGCGTCGGAGTGAGTGAGCCGTCGGCTTCAGCGCGATCGATGATTTCCCTCGCTTGTGCGATAGCTGCTTCCACGCCACTGTTTTCGAACTCCGACTTGAACTCGACCATGCGGCTGAACTCGGGTATTTCCTTCAACGCATTAACGCGCATCATCGCGGAATCAAGCTGGTACGCGACCGCATTGTATTCATTAGTAGAGCCGCCTATCGTGCCGGGAAGCACCTCAATCGTCATTGGAGTTCGTCCACGCCAAAACCTGACCTTAACCTTCTGATCCGGAGTCTTCAGATAAAATTCGCGCGCCTTGTAGTAAGTCGAATGATCGACAACCGTAAACTTCCCGTACCTGCTTAGCAGATCCATCACTTGAATTCCGGCTTTCTCCAGCTGGCCTTCCGGCCTGACTTCAATTATTCGGACGCCGAGTTTTGGAGGCTCGCGGTTGCCTTCCGGTAGATCGGCCAGTCGAGATTGCGCGAACGAAGACGCACAGGCGGCCAGAACTACACTCAGTAGAAAAGGTAACAACGAGCGACGAGGGGCAGAACCGGGATTGGGCATACGGGTTTTGAAACTCCACGGAAGAATGTTTGTGAGTGAGGGTAACGCAGGGCGAGCCGCACGATCGGCTCAAACAATGAATAGCCGAACCGTAGTGAGGTTGTCAATTATTTATGCATTAGGTACTGGTTCAGTTTGGTGCCATGTTTTGAATTTAGCCTTCAGGCTGCTGTCTTGAGCGAGCAAGCTAAAGCTTGAACTCCAAACTGAACCAGTACCTGTATTTAAGAAGTACCTGTATTAAGAAGTACCTGTATTTAAGTAGTGCTCTAATCTGAACGCCGAAGGCGTTTACTAATTTCAGCCCAAGGTTGCTTCAACCTTGGGTAACGCAACCAACAACGCTTACCAACCCTGAAAGGGTTGGCGAATGTGCGCGTCGCTCGCCAACGCTTTCAGCGTTGGTAAGCCTTATTCATGTTGGTTCCCCAGGGTTGTGCCAACCCTGGGCTGAAATTAGTAAACGCCTTCGGCGTTCAGATTAGGACGCCATCTGCATTAAGGACGCCATCTGCATTACGGAGAGATTCGCACGTTACTAAAGTGCGCTACGGTGCCAGTTCCGATCCATAATGCAACTGCTCCCTTGCTCAGCTTTTGCTTGAGGTCGTTGACGAGCAGCGTCGGTTGCTCGACTCCATTCACGTAGAGCCGCGCCTTTTCACCGCGCACTTCAATTCTGACCTTGATCCATTCTGACGGCAGAAGGTCGACATACGTTTCGTATTTCTCGGGTAAGTCCTTTCGCAGTTGATGCCAGGGAAAACCGGGAACTGAAATGTACTGCACCGAGTGGTTGCGACGTACTTGATCCTCAGCACGTCCATTGGTGGGCCGCAGGTAAATACACTCGAACCGCGACTGATCGGGCGCCACACGAAACGCGACGCCGACGAATCCTCGCGCGCCCTCACCCGCGTTAGGTCCCGGCTCGCCGGTGAGATCGATTTCAATAATTCCGTCTTGAAAATCAGTCTTCGTTAGCACAACAAGACGGCCTTCATCGCCGAGTCCGGCCGGTGCGGCGTCGTTGACGCGAAGAGCCTTCCGGCCTTTGAAGGTGACATTTTCGATCTTCACGTTCAGCGGTTTCAATTGATCTGGCGCGTCTAATGCAATCGTCTGCGTTTGAAACCCGTATGAGATAGTGACGATTGTGAGGACGCTCAACACTGCCCCGAAAAACGAAAAAAGTAAACGTGAAGCACGTAAATTCATCGCTTGTGTCCCCCAGGAGGCTTCGCTTGTATTTGGTTTCTAAAGGCTCAGCGTCGTATACGTATGCGTGAGGAGTTGAGGTTCAATGAGTTTCACTCGAACGGATGAACTAGCCGCGACGTTTCTGGAAAACGCGTGCGCCGATCCGCTCATGGCAAACGGTCCAGCGGCTCATGCGCGACGCTCGAATACCGCGTTGCGAATGCTGAAGCGCTACCCCGAGATTGCACGTCACAGCATTCATACCGCGGTTGTTTGTGGCGATCCTGAAGAAGTCGAACGCATTCTGGCGCAGCGGCCCGAAGCCGCGTGCGAGTCGGGTGGTCCGCTGCGAACCCGCCAACGCGGCGAACTGAATAAATTTTGGACGCCGCTGTTACATCTCTGCTATGGGCGGCTTCCGCTGGCTGCTGCTTCTGACAATGCGGTCGCGATCGCACGCTTGCTGCTCGACCGCGGTGCGAATCCGAACGATTATTTCGAGGTC
>DATNJO010000754.1:0-10765 GCA_035603895.1 Pyrinomonadaceae bacterium | reverse complement strand
TAAGCCGGGAAGCCAAGATTCCACAAACGGAGATATTTCTAGTTTTTCGCGTTCCGAAAGCAATAATATGGCGTTGTAAAGTTCTTCGATGTCCACACAATCAAGTGCTGGATTGCTAGATCTTTTGCGAGCAGCCGCAATCAATTGCTCATTGAGAAAGTTCAACACTTGCGCTTCTTTTTCCAAGCGGCTATCGGCGTTGAATTTCTTAATCATCTCTTTGGCCATTTCCTTGGCATCTGGAATTCCTGCTTCCTTAGAAGCTCCTGCTCCAAGTAACAACATCTCAGCGTTCATAAAAACCCCTGCGTAATCCGCCATTCTTCTGAACAGAGCTTACTAAGCGAAGTGATTTCAACTGCATTCATTACTAATTATTTCTCGCGGATGCGAGAGGAATGGGTAACGGTTTCGATAGTCATCCCCGAGGTTTCTCCATTCAGGAATGCCAGGCAAATTGAGCGCCTTGGAAGAGTGCTTGAATATCGCCGACACTCGCCGACAAACTTCATCACGTCTAACTCGTTGAGTTTTCGATCGGACGACGGCTTACCTTACCTTGCTCTTTGCCAGTTCTACTGCACCTGTCATTGTTTGCAACACGCAGCTTACGAATCCTTCGAGCGACATGAATTCGAGACCAACTTTATTGGCGAACTCGTTGAGATCACCCCCGCCAACTTTGACGATCGAATCATCATCGAGTGTTGCAGAGAACGTGATCGGAATGAATTGATGGTTCAATTCATCCTCATCTGCAGGAACCCTCGCCTCGATTCCTGCCAGCTTTAACGCTTCGACCATTTTGCCGATGTTCATGTAAACGACGATAGAGAGCCGCCTCCACATAATGTCGATCCTTTGATCAATCGGAAGGTTGTACAACAGGAAGGGCCGAATATAAGGAGGCACTTCACCCGATAGATAGTCCCAACTCGAACGAAAGCAGATATAGTCACGCGAAGCGTCACCATATAGTGGAAATGCTTCTTTCACTCGCTCTGAAACTTGCGCGGCAAACGGCAAGTCCGCAGACTCTGACCACGGGTAGACTGACTTATCTTCGCTGTAAGTTGCGGTATAGAAGAAGGCGTCATCTACGGCGCGCGTCGCATATCCTCGACCCTTAGCCTCCGTCGCCAACTCCGCTATGATGTCCCAATGAAAATAGACGCCTTTCATTTGTAAGGTCATTGCGGCGAGAATATTGTTCCCGACTTGGTCAATTGTCTCTAGATGTGATGCAGCCTGAAGTGTCCTGGAACGTGCCATTCGCTCAACCTGTCTTTCCAACCGCGGTCCGCTTCCCAAAACGGCGCGTCTGGGTGTTTCTTCGGCCGCAGGTGGCTTGGCCGCTTCAACCTGAATCGGCGCTCCGCTGAGCTTTTCAAAAATCTTTGTAAACTTAGGCTGGACCGCCGGTGCGTAAATCGCGACGTCAAGAGTTGCGATGTTTCCTTCGATACTCGCTGTCTTACTCTTTACTTCTACGGTGAGGGGCTCATCGTCATCATCAAGTATGTTGCAGAAAGTTAGGTCACCGACCCGCAAACAGCGCGTGACATCGTGGATGAGTGGAAACCCTGCGCCTCGGTTCGCGAGACTTTCCGCGACTCCCAGCATCGCCTGCAAACTTAGGCCCTCAGGGATTGGAGGGTTGGGTTTGTTTATTGCAAGTGAGGCGATGCGGCGAACGTCACCCTTCAGAAAAATCCACGCCAGAGCGTCGCCGAACTGCATTGAAAGATTAAGAGCATGCTCGAGAATCGTCACGCGCATTTCCGAATGACTAATCTCGCCCTGTAGTCGCTGCAGCTCCTTCTTCCAGTCCCCTCGACGTTGGGCAGCTACCTCAGCGATCGTTGCCTGAGTTTCGGACTTTCTAGACATCTCCTTGCGCACATCGCCACGCACCTCGATTTGGTAGCGAACCAAATCAGTTTGAATAGTCCACAAGCCCTGAGCTGAGTCGTACTTGTGCTCAAACAATCGACGAACGAGTTCTTCGATTGTTCTCAAATGCCTGTCGAAAAGCTCTTTGAATTCTTCGGCACTCATCTTTGACTAGTACATTATCTCGATGTTGAATTCTGCTAGGTGCGATGCCACAAGTCAGGCGATTCCAGATAAGTGATTAGAGGCTGCTTTGGACTGCTTGACATCGCTTTGTTGCACAAGGCCTTCGCTTCATGAGCACCAAGTTGACAGAGCTTTTTGCTTCAATCACTGATCCTTAATTCATTCAGGAGGATATTCATCTACGTGGACGTGCGTTTCTTCTGGCTTCTGGAAGTATCCTAGTTCTTTTTGGATCGCCGAGACTTTTCTGCGATCCTCTTCGGTCCAATCTTTCATCCACAAGAAGACAGTATCAAGCGTATATCCCTTTCCTTTCACCGGCTCTTCGGTTCCGATCCCGATAACGGTGTCGTACTTGTACTGGTTAGTTCCTCGAGCTACGTAGCATCGCAACCACAACTCTCGAGCACGCAACTCTCTGTCATAACCATGGGGCCGTGTCAGAAGAACATACACAACACCTGAAAAAGATGGCACCATGCGCGAAGCTATCCGCTGCTCTTTTGGCATCCTGGGATCAGATCGTCTCATGAACTCCTTAAGAGAAGAACCTAGCATCCTACGATTGAATCTGTTTTCGCGCGCCATCGTCCGGGCGACTTTCTCAAGCTCGGTCACCGAACTCCCGATCTCCAAGTTCTCATTTTGAACATCGCGACAATAAACTTCGAGTAAGCTATCCCAAATATAACTGTCTTTATCGGCCTTCTTTTTACGCAGGTACTCGGGCTTCCGACTGAAGGTTTCCCATAAGTTGCCATCGAGAATTATCGTGTCCGGTCGACCTGGCTCTTGATCGGTCGGGAACTCCCGATTTTGGTGCAAGTAAATGGCGAGCAAGTCTTCTTCTCCGCCACCATTAAAAATCGTCTGTGTGCCGCTCCAGTACATGGCTTCCTTATCGGACAGATACTTGATGAAATCCGTGATGGTATCGAGCTCGTTCATCACAATTTCAAGTGACCGCTCGTCGAACACATGCACGAACCCCTTGCCAAAGTCGCCAAACGACTTCCACACCTTACCTTTACCACCTAACGCGACCGCTACGCGATGCACTCGGCGCATAGCGGGCTCAGGAAATGGAAGTCCCTGTTTTCCGTCGCTCCTGATAACTCGTGCAGTTGAATTGATCCAACGCTCCGCGCCATAAATCTGCTTCACTGATTCCTCAATCGCACGCTTGGACCATCGCATTTGATTGACCAATTCATCTCCTTCCTCAATGAAGGCTACCTCCTTAACGCTGAAGATAATGACGTCGGGCTCACACACGACAAGGATATCGCAGAGCTCTTTCCCGGGAGTTTTTCCCTGGGGATTCGCATAGCTCCACAACGAAAGGAACGACTTCCTACAGAGGCGATAGACCAGCCGCTCAGTTTCATTCAGTCCTGTATTTTCAACGGGCTGTGCCAAGCAATGTGCTCCAAAAGTTACTCTATTCTTGGAATTCTGATCTCAATGCACCATGTACATTTCCATTTTTGATGCGGTATACGCCATTCACTAAGAGTCGCCCTGAGCGATCACTCCCGTGACTTCCGTAGTCAAAGTCCATCTTTTCTCCAATCACTGTCCAAAGAATGTCGCAATCAACGTCGCGCAGAAATCTGAGAAACTTGTCTTTGTTAAGGAGTAACGCGCTGGGACCTCTTTGGTTCACAGAAGGGTCTAAAGCCACTAACTCTCCGTTTGAATCAAAGAAATGTCCATCAACCCCGTTCCATGCCAGATTCATTCCATCAGCAATCCATTTGTTGGGGAGGTAGAACGAATAGCCTTCGTCCATTGAACAATCAAATCCTTGATCCTCCTTTGAATACTCTTCGGCCGAAAGAAGTACTTCTCCAGGGATGCGATCACCATCCCGCGTCCAGCCAGTATTCTGATAGTACGGAACCTCAAAATGCTGGTAAGCTGGCGACCAAAAGAACTCGCCAAGGAGAACTTCAGAAAGTGCGTGGGGTTCGGGCATCCAATTGCCAAAAAAGTCTTGCGTTTTTCCCCACTCGAATAAGTTATCGATGTCCTTCCGCCGCACCACATAACTGTGCAAAGTACACCAGTACTGCTTGTGTCTGGTCTCGGACGGATCTTGTCCCGTTGGCACAGCTTGCTCCCATCGGAAGTGCGCGTTGAGCGTTAGCCAACGAGTTCCACTCACGGGATTTACCGTTTCGATCAGCGATTCTACGGACGGAAGGTCATCGCCTCGTTGCAGCCAGGCGACATCGGCATCACCGCCCGTCCACTCTCGGCCCCAATCCTTATAGACAGCAGGAAACCACCACGTATTAGTACGGTGCTTCCATACTTCACGTCCGGTCTTCTTTAACAAGCACGATGGATCAATATCGCGCTCGGAGGGTTGCCATGGTCCTTTGTACGGTTCCTTATTCTCCAACCACTCGGATGATCTGTACTCGAAGTTGTCAGCTACGCGCGCGAGAAACTCATGGAAAGCGATCCATTGATACTTCTTGCCAATGCGTTCCGGTTTGTGTGCGGTTCGATGGTCATTAGTCCACCGATTTACGGTTCTGTCGAAGTGACCAAAGCGTTCTTTTGTCCAGCCAAGATCGAACACCCGTTGCAGTATCCAGCGCTGTGCAATTGAGAGATCAAAGTGGTTATCGCTTCTACATCGAAGCGGATCTTGCAGGCATGGCAGTACATCATTCGCGAAGATCTGACGCTTTTTCTTGCCGAGGGTACCCCGAACGCGCTTCTCCAAGTCAGCCATGAGCATTTGGACCAATTCTTCAGTCAGATCTTTACTGAATGCCTTGCTCCGCTGAGCTTCGTCCATTCGCATGTAGATGTCGAAGTTGTCGTACGCATTACTTAATTTATCGAATGCTTCTTTCTGCCGCAGCGTAAGTGATGAGATAAATTGTTCAAAGATCTCCCGACGCGTGGGTTGCGCCGCCTGAGTCGTTCGGCGCGACGTCCAGTCAAAGTGTCCCCAGTTCGTCCCGATCACGTATCTCGCGAAGTCTTCGTACCCAATAACTGAATGTACGATTTCAGTTTGTGCGATCTCATCGTCCGAACGTCCTTTCGTCCATGTGTCATACTTTTTCTCCAATTCAGCCTTAGTAGGTATCTCGTCCGGCCACTCGCTCCGATAGGGTGGTCTTATTTTGGACACATCAATCTGTAACTTGATTCCGCGGTGTAACGCCACCTCAATCACGCCGCGTGCATAGTCGCGAAGCAGAATATGGACTGGCGGAGAATCGTTCTTGAAAACTAAATGGTAAACGCAATCAGCAACTTTACTGATCGAGTGGTCATCGGTACTTCGGAGCGCACAACCATATGCAACTGCGTAAAGACGCTCAGTGACATAGGGATCATTAACATGGTGGAATTTCTCTAATAGTTCTTTGACCAGGTCAATTCTAGGAGTCAGGAGAGCGACGAGCGCCTTCGTTGCTCGATCACGCGCGAACCGATTTGAGGTTGTAAGAAACCAAAGAAGAGCTGTGGCGCATAGAAGTATTGACTTGTCGTCAATGTGATTCTTGTCGGTCGGTGACCATGCCCAATCGATCATTCTATCTACTGCACTGTGTTCGCTGCTCTTGTATCTTTCGTGAAGGTAAATTGACCACCAGGCATCTCTGTCTGGAAGGGAAAGTGCCTCGAGATTCCTATGCAAGAAGTCAGCGTTGTACGGATGGTTAGGATTGGAGGAGACTATCAGTAACGCGTCAAGAAACTGATAGTCTAAATCCTGGGACTCTGTGACCAGTTCGTTAATATAGTTTAATGTGGTTTCACTAGTGGCTTCGGGTCGACGCCAGATAAGACTCTCGACGAATGCTTCCAGGGTGGGACGCCATTTCGCACAATGTGGAGCGTAATCGAATAATTCTTTACCAGAACGCTCTGGTACCTGAATGCATAATGCTTCGACAATGCCGCGATTGTTCCAACAAGCATACTCATCATTGAGGAAGGCTCCCAATGGCTGATCTGGCGCGAACGCCTTAGACGGATCGTTTCCATCGAAATGCTCGTTCAGCAAGCGCTTTGTGAGCAAATGATCCGATAGGCGTTCATAAGCAAAGTGCACACTGTCAGCCCACTCACTACCCTCCACATCAATTGGATTTCGATCCTCGGCGATAACCCCTTCGGAGAGCAGATTTCGAAAAAGCGACTTTTCAAAGCCCCTATTCGGCAAGAAAGCATCGACGATGTTCTGTGCTTCTTGACGCGGCAACATTAGGTTACCGCTCTTGGTCATAGAGTCTGCAAGAGCATTGACCGTCTTTTGTACAGGGCGTGAAGCGGGGTCGAAGTCGAGTAATTGTGGTTCGGAAAGCTTTGAGTTAACTGACTCAATGAAGAAATCAAATACGGCGGTTATTCCTTGAAGACCCGCAGGTATTTCGGTGTGACCGGCATTATTTAATCCCTTGCAGAACAACTTGAGAAAAAGAGGGTTTTGGAACTCGGGACTGAGTAGCGGAACGCTGGGCGCTTTGATTCCATAGAAATCAAAAAAAGTCGCAGTAGCCTCATACTCCTGGTCGGCAAAGCCAGTATGTTCTTCCCTCACGATTTTTTCAGGCACTAATCCTTCCGGGATCACTGCGTCCTCATAAGAGGAGCGAACGCTGATGGCGAGGCTTATCCAAGGGTAACGCGACAATGCGGTCAGCATCCCTGCAATGTGACGCCGCCATAGAGTCTTTCCGCGACCCTCATTCAGAGCGTCTATTTGAATGAGGGCCTTTCCGTTCGCAGCTTGTCCCGCGGCTTCCAAAGCGCCCAGGAACTCGGCTCGATCGCAGTTCAATCCCAGCATCTTAATAATCTGCGACCACGGTTCCTCATCTGAAAAGTTTTCACCGAGGAGCAGCACGGTGGGCAGTTCCGCTTCAACTCTGTGCCTTGCGACATCACATAATAGATGGGACTTTCCTGCGCCGGCATCGCCAACAACAAGTAAGGCCGCCCTGTTAGCGAGAAGGCACTCGTTGCTGCGTGTTAGATCGCCCAACTCCGCAGATCGACGTGCTAGCTGCGATAACAGATGGCGGCGATAACCGACATCAGGTTGTTTTGGCGCCGCTTCGTTAGCAGCATGCATTCCAGCCGATGACTTAGCAGATTTACTTTTCTCATCCAAAAGGCGCGAGCTTTCCCAAGACAACTCCTCAATCTTGAAAGCTAATTCAGAGATAGTTTCAAAGTTGATCGGATCAACCCCGAAGCGACCAATACTTTCCAACAGTGGAAACAGATGGTCCGCATGGTCCTTTATTTTCGAGAGCAACACCTCGACCTGAGCTTCTTTAGAACCAAAGCGGACCTTTGAATAAGCGATCTTTGCGGCTCCCAAAGCGTCGTTTATGCGAGCGTAGAATGTCCCTGTGCGACCCAAACCTTCGAAGAGATCCGCTATAGGCAGACCCACGTGAATCTCTGGTGTGTAGCGAGGACCTGCATTTGCAATAGCTTCAGCAACCAGGTTTGCAAACCACTGCCTGCTGAAAAACTCTTTATTGAACCAGAAGAAGTAACGGCCTCGGTGTTCCTCTTTGCTGAGACGTTGCCATATTTCGTGTTCGCCCCAGTAACAGAATTCAACTGACATTCCTTGCTCGCGTGCCCAACTTTGCCATCGATCGACACGCTCGCTCCATTCGCCCATCAGATCTTTTCGCCCCTCGATCCTTGGGTCGCGCCTATCTAATGGCAGGCACACCGTGTACGAGGTCAGTCTCGGATGTTTGTTGAGTGCGGTCTTAACAGATTCGTCCAATTGTGCCCACTGTGCTTTTTCCACCTTATCGAAGAATTTGGCCTGCCACGCTATTTCACTGCCGTCGGGCAATTTCCAAAAGCATTCGACACCTGCGTCGGGGACGCCTTTGCGAATGAACCTGGAATTCGCCGGCGTTGGCTCACAAGCAGCAAGTTGACAACACAGCTCCTCGAAAGCAGTGTTCTGTGAATTTCCAAGCGGTCTAAGATGTTTCCAGTCGATACTCATGCGATCTCATTATAGCGTGGGCATTTCGCGACGCGGTGGATCTCAGGTTTCAGTCGCAACAGTGAGGTTCAAGACGGGTGATATCACGAGACCGGGAGAGTGGCCCCTTATTTCAAAAGCAGTGTTTCATCATCGATCACCTCATAGTGAGTACTAAGCTGACCTAAAAATGCTCGGTTCGCCCAGCTCTAAGAATTTCCCAGACTTGGAATGACTTGCCTCTTAGGTCATCAAAAGTAACGAGTTGAGCCGAGGTTCATCGCGTGAATACACAATTCTTCACGATTCAGCTTCATGGGCCTGATCCTTTTCCTTAGACGGCTTGAAGGCCGCCTTACCAGAGTGGTGAACGTCATACGACATGGCTCGAAATATTTCAGAGTCGCCAATGCCATCCAAATTCTCCTTAATAAACTTGGCCACTTTCTGGTCCTGATTAGGCGATAAGGAATCTAACGCCTTCTTGGTTTGAGAGGCTTTATCGTTGATATAGTCAAAGATGGCCGCAGGCACTAAATAGTCTCTGGGACTAATTACGCCTCTATTCACATGCATCTTTGTCCCTTTCCAGCCAGATGAGTTGTCTTCATGAATAAATCCGACGATGAGTACACGACACAGTTTCGTATACACGAGTGCCGATGTCTGTGTAGCTAGAACATCGGTATGAATCGCCCGTAAGAGATAGCGATTCAGGAATGGAGAAACATTTCCACCGGAGTGCTGTTCTATTACATCCAAAGGCAACAGATGCTGTTCAAAGCTCGCTGGATTCTTCTTATCGCCGATCAGAAATCGGCGCCAAGTATTCAGTGCCTGATTTGCCTGGTCCTTTTGTTCATCAGAAAAATGATGCAGCCCTTTCTTAGCGTAATGTTGCAACACTCGCCATGAAACAGAAACTGCGAATTTGAGCGCCCAATCGCGATAGATGATGGGGATGGTTACCGGAAATGGATTATGCAGGGGAGTGAAGAGGAGTTCCGAAAAAAGTTTCTCCCAGCCACTGAAGAGTTGTTCGCATTCTTTGCACAAAAGGTACTCTTTTTCGCCATCTTGAATCCGCAAGTTAGGTGTTCTGTAAGACCGGAGCGCACTCGGCGCAGAGCGTTTTACGTAACTGAAAACAAACTTGGGAACTATATGACTAAGTTGAAGGTCTTTTTCTTCTAAGCAAAGAGCGCAAATATCTTTCACAACCACTCCTATTTCCGTGACCATAGCCAGCACGAACCAAAGAGGGACGTGTTGGCGGCCGCTTTTTCTAATCACTCAAAACAAACACCTCGCTTGGGTCGACGGGATCGAAGAACACGTTCAACCTCGATTAGCTGCACCTTCAGGATATTCATGTTCCGACAGTCCCTTCACTTGAGGTTTTGTGAAATATCCGAATTCGCGTTGCTGATAGTCCATCTGCTGCTGCCATTCGTCGGTCCAGTCATCAATCTCTAAGTAGCATGCGGTGGTTGCGGAGCCTTCCACTTGCTTGGAGAACTCCACCCCGAGTCCAATGATTTTTGTTTTAGTTTGATTCAGGCCTCTGGCAACAACACACCTTCCCAACAACTCTCCGAGGTTTGCTTTTCTATTTGAATCGTAGTCAGAAATTAGGAATACGTACCGCGCATCTAGCAGTGGGCTGTCACTGACTCTTGCCTTACTTCGACGTTCCTGTGAATTCCGCAAGAAATCGACCAAGCTTATTGACAATAGCCGCCGCGAAAACCTGTTTTCTCTCGCCATAACTCTGATGGCCTTTTCCAGATCTGGCAGTTTGTCGCTAGTGTGGGGAAGGTCGGTGATTAGGTTTGAGTCCAAATATGTCTGGTACAACTCCTCAATGATTTCATCCCAATAATAACTAATCTCGTTTAGCTTCTTTCTGGACAACACAGCAGGATCGCTATTGAAGTGATCCCATAGACCATCTTCGAGCACGATTAAGTCGGGCTCCTCTGGAAACTGCCGGTCGCACACAAGATACAAAGCAAGTAAGTCTTCTTCGCCACCGCTATCAAAGAGAGTGAGTTTTCCCGCCCGGTAAAAGCTCTCCTTATCGCCAAGGTAATTCACAAAATCGCTAATCGTATCGAGCTCTTCCATCAAAGTGCTCAACGATTCTTCATCGAATACATGAACAAACCCCTTTCCGAAATCACCAAAGGTCATTGGCACCTTACCTTGACTTCCTAATGCAACGGCTACGCGGTGGACCACTGGTTCTGCGGGAAAAGGCAAACCCGGTTTACCGGCTTTAGTAATGACATTTGGATTGGCCTCTATCCACCTTTCGGCGCCGGCAATCTGACTACAAGATTCTTCAATTGCAGACCTCTGCCACCGTTCCCACCCAACTTTGTCACCGGTATCTTTAAAGGCGATCTCTTTAACGGAAAAGATAATAATATCGGGCTCGCACACCACAAGGATGTCGCATAGCTCATTTCCTTTCTTACCCCTTGGGTTTGGATAACTCCACAAGGAAACGAACGACTTTGTGCATAGCCGATAAACTAGTTCTTCCGAGTCGGTCATTAAGGTTGCTCCAAACGGCTTCAGGTTTTCGCAGCCCGCGCATTACGAAAACTCATCAGTTGGTTTTCAAACTTCGCAAACAAACGATCGGCGATAATGAAATCAGCAGTACCAAAGTGATGTCTATTAACCGGG
>DATNJO010000753.1:0-6746 GCA_035603895.1 Pyrinomonadaceae bacterium | reverse complement strand
TTTCGCATCCATAACCTTTCCGGTTATCACGCCACCTTTAACCAACGACAGCGCAACTCGATCCCCAATGCGAAACGTGTTGCTGGGCCGGAGGGCAGTACGTTTGCCTGTTAGATATGCCGGCTTCGACGCAGAAACGCTGTAGTCCACGGGCTCCAGATTATTTACCTGAAACTGTCCTTCGCGATCGGTGTTTACTGTTTGCGCCGTGTTTGAATTGATCGCGCGAATCTGCACCACGGCGTTTGGCAACGGTTGTTCGTTCTCGTCAACAACTTGCCCGGTGATCGAACCGGTACGCGGCGGGCCGGGGTTTTCGGGGTTCGGATTTGCCTGGGGTGGTGTTTGAGCAGGAACACAGAGTGAGAGCAGCACGATAATGAACGTGATCCCGATTGCTCTTGACACAAACATTTATGGTTTCGGCGGGGAGAGATCTAACTTAATAATTGTGTTGGTGGTTGAACCAGCCGTAACGACGACTTCTTGTTTCTTTGGCGCAAACGGTACGCGTGAATCCTGCACCATAACTCCCGCAGTTAATTCGTAAGTACCGGGGAACAGGTTGTCGATGACAAACTGCCCGCGAGCGTCTATTTGTGCAGCGGATAACCCGTAAGAGGCGCTATTGAGCCTCCTGGACCACACGAAGAGTCGTCCGTTGGGTGGAGTCGCACCATTCTCGATCTCGATTGTTCCGCGAATGGAGGCATCGCCGAAACCAACAACAATGCGCAGCCCCGTGATGTCTTCTCCCTGCCTTATGTCCATACCACCAAGCTGGATAACTCCGTTTCGCTCGATACGAATGACGGGTAAACGCACTGCGGCGCCAATGGAAAGCGTCGCGTTACCGGTTGCCAGGCCCTTCACACTAAAACTTCCATCCGGGCGCACCTTGCTGGCCACTCCCGGTGTGCCGGTGTTTCGCGTGCTTTCCCTGGCCACCCAAACAAGCACCATCGCGTTGCTTAGATGTTTACGTACAGTGCTGTCGTCGGTCCCCTCCAACACCACCACCCCCGACACGCTGCCGCCCTTTATAGTTTTGACGACTAAGCCGGTAACGTCCCGATCGACTATTTCGAACCGCTGGTCATCCGCCCGCCAGTCACTGTTTCCCATTGACTGCACTGAAACCGAGTATTGTCCGGCCGTCAGGTTCTCGAGTTTGAACTCTCCTTGATCATTCGTAACAACCCCACGGGAAGAAATCATGGTTGCATTCGGGCCGACGATGTGGGTCACGCTAACAGGGACATTCGATAACGGTTGGCCGGTTTCTCCGATCACAATGAGACCGCTCGCGGTGTGTGGAGTAAGCGAACGACTAATGACGATGTCGACGTTTGTCGCTTCACTTCCGTCGCTTACTTCAATGCGTTTAGCCTGCGCAGCCTGGGTGACTCCAGGATAATAGGTGCGAACGAAAAGATTGCCGCTCGGACGACGTCCGCTGTTTCCGAGAATGTCGTTTCTTCCGGCTGCAACGGTGTAATCGCCTGGCTTCAGAGCAAAGATCCGGTAGACACCACGGTCGTCAGTGACCGTGGCTGGCCGGAATGCTCCCAGGCCAGGATCGCGCGGACTAAATACGTAAACATCTTCTTCAATGACTGGCCGGCCATCTGCGTCAAGCACTTTCCCTGTAATTACTCCACCGCGTATCAGTGAAAAGTCGATGTCTTCGATCGTTTCGCCCTTGCTTACGATCAACGTTCGCTCGCCGACTGAGGCATCGTCGGTGACGAACGCTGTTGCGGCCGGTGTCACGAGATACCTTCCCGGCGGAACATCCGCTATTCGATATTGGCCTTTGGCGTCTGTAACGCCTCGATAATTTGTAAGTTTTGAAGAAGCCGTGCCGTCATTTGAACGTAGGGTGACATTCACACCCTGCACGGGCTCACCTTTGAACTTTACCGTACCGCTAATACTGGCTAGTGGTTCTGCAGGCGAAGTGGTCTGCGCGTGACTGCAGACGGCAACGCCAAGGATCATGAGAATGCAGGCAAGTGCCGGGCGCGTGGGGAACATCATAATGAGTCTCAAATTTCCCGCGTGGGCCAAATGATAACTCATTTGTGATTATTGATCGCGAGTTTTCAACGGCAGGTTGAAGTCCACTACGTCCTGGCAGGGTTTGAATTCGATCTCGATCTTAGCCGCTTCTGCTTCGCGGCGTATCTGCGCGCGCGTTTCGGTTTCGTGAGGGAACCTGATTTTCGACAGTGGCACTGGCACATCTTCCGGCACCGTCTGTGCGAAGATCCAGTAACGGCCGGGTGGGATGTTGTTGATCGCGATCTTCCCGTCGGGAGTAACTGGACCACCAAAATAGTTCAAAACGTTATCCGCTCTTTCACGTTCCACGGGCGTCAGGTAGACCAGCGTTCTCGCAGGGACTTGTTCTCCTTCACCCAACGCAAGCTGACCGCGCAGTGAGGCTCCGCCCGGTACGAGCGTAACAGTTAACCCGGAAAGCCGATCGCCAAACTTCACGTAGGTCCAAACACGAGTGGCATCAACCGGCTTTTTCTGAGCTGCTGACGCGAACTGCATCGATCGCACGTACCAATTCTTCGCGCCGAGCCGCGCGTTAAAGTAATACTCACCCGGCGCAAGATTGCGCACCACAAAATTTCCCTGGGCATCGGGCTTCGCCGGCAAGCCATACCCCCAGGCAGACTGCGGAATCTCTTTCGCTGCTTCGGTATCGTTGTGCCAACCTCCAACCGTCATCTCTTCGAATAACGGGCGCGTCTTTTCTTTGCATTCCGGCACGTTCGTTTCTTCCAGTACAACACGTCCGGCAACCGAGGCCAACGGCCGCGTTGTCAACTCAATACCGGTAACGTCGGCACCGCGGACCCGAATGCGCTTCACATCGGAAAGGCCGAACTCACGCGTGTTGGAGTACGACGACGCAGACAAATCGTAGTCTCCTTCAGCGACGCCGACGAAAGAAAAAGACCGGCCGTTCATGTCCGGATATAACCTACCACTCCACGGTACGGCTCCATCTCCCACGGCACTCAGGTTAACGTCAATTGCATCACTCGTACCGGCGACGACACCGCTAATCGTGCGTCCTTGCTCGTAACGGTAAGTAATGTCGATGTCCGTTGTTTCCTCACCAGCACGTACGCTGATCTCGGAAGCGGTATCACGCGTCGAAGAGGGAGCAAAAGTCGGCACATCGGTATCGAAAGGATCTACGTTCGCCGACGAGTAGGACATTCCGGCGCCGCCCGCTCTTACCACGTACTGTCCCGCGGGTAAACCGTAAAGGCGATAGATGCCACGATCGTCAGTTTCTCGTTCGCGTGATTGGCCGCTCGCTACGCGCCGGCCATTCGGCGCGCGCACTACCATTTCTGCATGAACTAGTATCCCTATCAATGGCTCGCCGGTGGCATTCGTGACTTTTCCGGTAATCACTCCGCCTTTTGTCAACGTCAACGTTACTGAATCTCCGACGCGATATGTCGGAGGTGGCGTGTTCCTGGATGCCGGTCGAAGCTCCGTGTACGCGGGCATTGAACCGAAGACGTAGTACGACAGCTTCGGCTCCAGACCTTCCATGCTAAAGTTTCCTTCGCGATCCGTGACAACAAACTGATTGGTGCTACCACCGCCGGCGGGATTAATTGAGACAACCGCATTCTGGAGCGGCTGACCACTTTCGTTGACGACCCTGCCCTTGATTGCACCGCTGCTCGGCGTCTCTGTTTTCTTTGTCCCGGCGCTGGGTTGCTGCGTTTGCGCCATCACGCAAAGCGAACTCAGCACGACTGTCAACATGATTCGGATGAAGTTCAAACTACGCATCTATGGAATTTTCGTCGGTGTCGAAGTGAGATCGACAGTTATGTTCACGGTGTTGCTGGACCCTGCTGTTACCACAACTTGCTGGGACGTTGCGGTGTACCTTAGTTTGGACGACATCACATACACGCCAGCCTCGATCGCGTAAGTGCCGGGTGTCAAACCTTCGATCACAAATTGACCACGCGCATCGACTTGCGGCCTCATGTTCGATCCTGAGAACCTCATCGCCGGATCTGCGCCGAGCAGCCTGGCCCAAACGTAGAACCGGCCATCACCGGGAAGCGTCCCGTTCTCAACCTCAATCTTTCCCCCCAGCGACGCGTTGCCGTAAAGCACGATAACCCGGACGCCATTAACATGTTCACGGTCTTTGATGACCAGTCCGCGAGGCTGGACGACGCCGTCGCGTTCAACGCGATCGACATGGACGTTGCCCCCATTGTTAAACAGATAGAGACTTGCTGTTCCACCGGCTAAGCCTCTTAGGTGAAAACTGCCATCCGTTTGGATCTGTGCATTTGAACCCATCGATTGGCCGGCTGCCCCCTCAATCGAGGCCCCTATAAAACCGCGGCCAAGCTGTTCTCGCGCTTTATCGTCCAAACCTTCAAAAACAACTACGCCCGAAATGCTCCCGCCTCTGGTGGCCTTGATCACCAGGTCATTGACGTCGTGATCGACAATCTCAAACGGCACTTCTTCGAACCGCAGATCGTTCTCACGGGAGTTCGATATCGGAATGCTGTACTTTCCCGGCGACAGGTTTTCAATCTTAAACTCCCCACGACTGTTGGTAACGTTACCGCCGCTCCGGCCTGACGATCCTCCTTCTTCGTACCGCGTTATGCCGTAATTGATATTCGCAAGCGGCTGTCCGGTCTCACCGTCAACAATTCGACCACGCGCCGTGTAAGTAGAGACGGTGCGAGTGAACATGATGTCGATGTCTTTCGTCTCGCTTCCCTCTTCGATTTCGACAATGGTTGCCTGTGAAGGATCGCTAACGGACGGGTGATAGGTTCGTCTGTAAGGTCGCGGACCGCCGGAAAAGGAGTTTTCGCCGCGTCCCGCAGCGACTCGGTAACGGCCGGCTGGTAAGCCGTAGATCCGGTAGACACCGCGATCGTCAGTAATGGAAGGACTGAGGTACCAAACGGGCCTGTTGTCGGATACTGTGATCACGGAAACCAATTCTTCAACGATCGGATGTCCCTCTGCATCGATAACTTTGCCAGTAATCACCGCGCCGCGAACCAGTGCGAAATCGACGTGTTCGATCGTGTCGCCCTTGTTGACTAGTAGAACCTTCTCGCGTTCAGCCCCCTCGGCCGTAATAAAAGCCTTGGCGGCCGTCAGGATTCGATAGCTACCGGGGGGCACGTTTACGATTCGATAATTTCCCTCGTTATCTGATACTCCCTTTGGGCCGCTATATTCGCGGCCGCCCGACAATCGATCGTTTTGTCGAAGGACGACGAAAACACCCGGCACGCCCTGGCCCTTGATAGTGACCTTGCCGCTGATCGTCGCACCAGGTTCTTTGAATGTAGTGGTCTGTGCGTTCGCCATGATGGCGACGCTGATGATTGCGAAGATGCAGGCTATTGCCTGGCGAGTTGAGGATCTCATACGCGAGTCTCGCCTTTCAGAGTTGCGCGGCAATGATAGCGCAAGCCATCTGCTTTGTCTTTTATTTATTGCGAGGGCGTAGACGTCGCTAATTCAGAGTTAAACAGCGCCGCTACTGCGTGGGCGATCTTCGCTGGATTCGCGCGCGACACGTTGGCAAAAACGACCACGGTCAGCTTGTCGTCGACGTAGCGTGAGATCTGCGACTTGAATCCCTGCCACGAACCGCCATGTTCGATAACACGATGTCCGCGCACTTGTCCCAATGTCCAACCAAACCCGTATGGATGTGTTTTGCCGTTGTTCAACTTCACGGGCGTCCACATCGTTTCCAGAGTTGTGCGCTTCAATAACTTCTCCGTGTAAAGTGCAGCGTCCCACTTGGCCATGTCGTAAACAGTCAGATAGAGCGCGCCGTCGGCAGTGGTATTCAACGACGGCGACACCCAGTTCTGGTTCTTCAGTTGTCCTTTGACGACACGATAACCAGCCGCACGATTCGGTACGATGTCGGCTTCGCTGATCACGCGTGCGGTCGTCATGCCCAACGGCTTGAAGACGCGCTCTTGCAGGAAGTCGCCGTAGAACTTGCCGCTGACTTTGTGAATCAACACGCCGAGCATCACATACGCGAGATTGCTGTAGCTCCACTTCTCGCCGGGTTGAAATGCGAGCGGAACTGCCTTGATACGTTGGACCAGTTCGTCTTCGGTGTAGTCGCGGCGCATATCGAAATCGTCGGGGTAATCAGTCATGCCGCTGGTATGCGTGAGTAGGTGACGCACGGTAATCTTGCTCCAACTCTCCGGACCGTCAGTGAAGTACTTGGTGATCTTGTCGTCGAGACTGAGTTTGCCTTCTTCGACAAGCATCATCACGGCAGTGGCGGTGAACTGCTTTCCCACCGAACCTGACTGAAAGATCGTTTCCGGTTTGACGGGCACTTGATGCTCGACATTTGCAACCCCATAACCACGTGCCAGCACAATTTCACCATTCTTGATCACCGCGAGCGACACTCCCGGAATCTGCTGCGTCTGCATTTCGGTACGAATGTAGTCGTCGATTTTGGTGGAGATCCCGTCTTGCGCAAAGCAGGTGACGGAAAGCAGTAAAAGGAGAAACAAACATGCCGGGCGTTTCATCAGGAGGCATTTAGCCATTGATAACATATTTTCGCAAGGCTTTCGCTGGTCCAGTGGTGGTGGTATTGGCGAGGCGTTCTCGCGTTACTGAATGAGACCTCAATTAAAAGGAGCCTATATGTCTACCAGCGACCCGACCTC
>DATNJO010000752.1:0-6338 GCA_035603895.1 Pyrinomonadaceae bacterium | reverse complement strand
AGCCGCTCAACACGTGCTTCTTCGAAGCTCTCCGGTCTTCGTACGCATAACACCAGGTGGAAATCGAGCGCGGCCAGCCGCTCCTCAAGCCACTCGAAGGAGTAGTCCTGCCCGTTGTGAGTCAATTGATACGCACGGGTGGAAATATGGAAACGATCGATGATCCAATAATAGTATCGCTGCAACTCAAGCAGACGTATCCAGGTCCGATATGTTTCCATAGCCAGTGCCTCTTCCTCCGGCTCGAAAGTAATGAGGCTGCGTCCGGGGTTTGATTTGGTGGGCGGAGAGCCTGACAGAGTTTCCCACTCGGATGAGATAAGTGGTAAGTGGTAGCGATGCTTTCGGAAACCGATAACGCGAGGATGTTCGGCCAGCGCAAAGGCAATGTCGGTTTTCAAAGTGAGGTGTGTTCCTTCCAGAATGACCTTTGGCTGGGGCAGCAGCTCAGACGACAATTGACTCTCCTTCTGTCCTTGGGCGCAACGAACACTCAAATTTCATTAGTAGAGAACGTATTGGAATATCCGCCGAGGTAATACTTGACCGTGGGCAGTCCGGTGCTGCTGATCTGTACTTCCTGTTCCTGCAAGAGCTCAAGGAGTTTATCGTCTTCATAAACATTGCTCCTGATTTCTTTCTCGGTATAGGTTTCAGGGAAGGGATGCTGCATTAGCAAGTGGCGCTCGAAGAGCCAGACGGAACTATCAATCATTCGTATTCCATCCGGCTGATCTTTAGGGTCGGCCCGATCCTGAAAGATATTTGTGCCGCGCACCAGGAGTCCTCTGTCACAGTAATAATCGTAGAGTCTTGTGCCTTCCTCATGATCCCGAACCCAGGGGAAACGTCGTGCGAGAAAGGGCTGGCCGTCGGCCTGATAGATCTTCCTGTGAGAATGCACTGCCGGGTGTTTGGTCCGAACAGCGCAAGCAGCGAGACTGCTAAGGTGGTTCGGTTCGTACTCGTTGTCATCATCCAGAAACGACACCCAGCGCGAGTCCGTCATGCGTACTCCCAGGTTTCGCAGGCGGGCAGAAACAGCGCGACCAGAAATTTCGCCTGGTTCTCGTCTCTCAAGATGAGACCTCACTCCCGAACTCGCTGAGTTCTCAATGTCGACAAGCACTTGAGCTGTTTGGTCGCAGTCATCAATGATTATCAAATGGTCAACCGGGCCGGGATAGTCTTGTGCTTGCACTGAGGCGATGGCGCGTTTCAACAACAGCGGCCGCTCGCGCGTGATCGTAATAACAGTGATTGAGTCCATCGTCAGATCGGGTCAAACTCGCGTGAGGCTTTGCTCAGACGAAAATATTTTTTCACATTCAGCTTCGAAATCCACCAGGCTGTCAAACTCTATCACCTGGTTATTAAGTGGTCCTGGAAGTTGATCGTGTCTAATCCATACAGGCAGCAACCCCGCGCGTAGTGCCCCTCTGACATCCGCCGCCCAGTTGTCGCCAATGAAGGCTGCCTCGTCTGGCTGTATTTCCAGCTTCGCACAGATATCGCGGAACATTAAAATATGAGGTTTGCGCGCGCCGATTTCAGCAGAGACCGTGATGGCATCAAACTCAGGTAGTCCCGCCTGATCCAGGAAAGGTTGGATACCAAAGTCCCAGTTTGAACAGAGACCGATCTTTTTATCATAGCTTCGCAGTAGTTTAAGTAGGGAAATTGCGCCTGGAGCAGCTTTCTTTGTGGCTTGGCTTTCGATCTCCAATAGCCTCGAGATAACAGTTTCAACCAGCTCCCGCGGCACGCCGCATAGCATTACGAACTGCCGGAGATTGTCGCGTTTCCACTCTTCATAGTTTGGGCTGGAGAAACTGCTGGGTGTGAGACAACCATCAAACCCATCGGCTTCAAACGTCGCCTGCAATTCCGGATGACTTTGATAGCCCATCTTTGTGAGCGTCTCCCACATTTGCGGAGGCTCGTAATCCATCTCTACGAGCGTGCCGTAAAAATCAAAAATGAAAGCCTTGCACGAGACAAGTCGCCGCTTCAAAGAACATAGAAATTCGTCATTGGCCACCGCACTTGAGGAGTGATTATCCATCAGGGTTAAAAAGCGGTCTTGACGGTTGGAAAGTCTCGCCCACCGATCGGTTTCCCGACTTCACAGTCAACCGGATCATAAGGGAATCGTTTTTTCCCGAGCCAAATCGTGCCGTCGGCTATGTACCGCAGGATGAAGGCACGGCGCGTATGCTCGCTGGTATTTGGACCGGACGCGTGCCACAGCATCGCATCGTGGAAGCCGCAATCGCCGGGTTGCAAGTCGTAAGCAACGACATCGTAGCCCTCCGCTGCCGGGTCTTGCGAAACTTCACTGACACCCGGGCGGTCATCTTTCATAAAGGAGCGAGCGTCGCCAAATCCTACCGGCAGTCGCTCACCCGACTCGTGTGAACCGGGAGCGACAAGCATCGCCCCATTCTCAGCTGTAATGCGGTCGAGCGCGATCCACACTGTCACGGCTGACGGAGTGGCGATCGGCCAGTAGGCGAAGTCCTGATGCCAGGGCAATGTCTTTGACTGCGGCATCTTAATTACCACGTTGTCCTCCATCATGATGACGCCCTTGGCATCCAGGAGTTGACGCGCCATGCCCGCAATAACCGGATCGGTAGCAACTTTTTTGAATCGCTCGTCGCGCTTCCAGAGGTTAAAGAGGAATGGAAATGTGTGTGGCTGGCTGAGTTTGCCGTAGTCGTACTCGAAGCTCTTTTGGCCGTCTGGTTCAACAACTCTCTTGACGCGGATCGGATCAGTCAATTCGTAAGTTTCCGACGCGATTCGGCCAGTGAGATGATCGTCGAGCGCTTCACGCAACTCCGCGATGGTCTCATCGCTCAAGACGCGAATCGGAACCAGGTACCCTGTTTCTCGAAAGCACCTAATCTCGTCGCTCGTCAATGGCTCGGTTCTAACACTCATCACTTCGTTCCTGTCTGGAATAAATTTTACGTCAGAGGCACGCGCTGATTGATGCTGAGTCTAACTTATCAGTCTCCCCGATATACATTTCGGACAAATGGTTTGTATCTATTTCGTCGATCATAACGTGTGCAATTATCTTGTCTTCAAGAAAGAAGGCCAACGCTTGATCGGAAAGAGTATTGTCCGGGACATTTAGACAAACAGTGTCAACCTGATGGTCAACGAGGGTCTTCTTGATAGCAACGAGCAACTCATCATAGCGCTCGGAGATCATCAAATCATAGGGCAGTCCTTTGGCGCTTGCGGTGGTCGTCAACGAAGGAAATCCAGCCTTCAACAATTTTAGTTTTTCTACCGGAGACCACTCACAGGTCACATCATGACCGCGGACGTAAGAGAAATTGAATTCGGAGATAAACGTGTGTACCAGGCATCGGTCCGGGCCAATTCTACGAATCACTTCTTCAACGTAAGGCCATGCGCGATAGTGTTTACAATCAACAATAGCTGGAATCGTTGCTTTGGAGATCAACTCTACGGCATCCCAGAGCGGCATCGAGCAATCTCGTGGAGTACTGCTTAGCTCATAGAATTCCGCGGAGTGTCCCAGGTAGGGGACGCCTTCCTCATCAACACAGATGTCAAGATCTATACTCTTGTCCGTATCAATCGCCTCCTGCAGGGAATCCCTGGTCACTTCGTGTGTGTGATAGAGGACAAAAGGCTTTTGGCTCTTGAAAAGTCTTTGCGCCAGTGAGAGTTTCATAGATCAAAGTTGCATCTGGTGGCGATGAAACTGTTGCTCCAGGGACCCTCCTTTTGATATTCCGTGAACGACCAGTCGGAGAGCATCGCTTTCCATTCATTGAATGCTTTCTGCTCTCCCAAATTGGGGTTGCCGCGAAAACAATACCAATCATCGAAAATGATGATCGTTCCGTCCGTCAACAGCGGTTGGACAAATTCCAAAGCTGTCCTGGCCGAGGCATACAGGTCACAATCCACATGAATAATGGCTGCTTTCTTCATTGAGTATTTCGTGATTGTTTCCGGGCCACAGGTCTCATCGAACAGGCCCGCGACTGAAACCACTTTGCTCTCAGGAACGGCTGCGCTTTTGATCTTTAATCTAAAAATCTCTTCCGGGCAAGAATATTTACCCTTAACGAAGTCGTGCGATCGCCTGTCAATACCGACGGGTTCGGGCAGTCCTGCAAACGAATCAAACGCGAAAAACCTCATCTTCTCCCAGACCCTCTTTATTTTAATTGCGTCTTCGTCCGAGCGTTCCGGGCCGTTCGGTTTCTGTTCCGGGTCAAAAGCACTTTTGATCACGTGGTACGCATAAATGAACGAGTCACCCGAATAAACCCCGAACTCCAAATAGTCTCCTTCGATCTTTTCTGAGGCAATGAGATGGGCGGCCTTGTAAATGATGGTCTGTTCGACTGGGCCCGCGTCAGGACTGATGAATCTGGCGGCGACCGCAAGCTTACGCGGTGAACGAAGAATGCTCTGGACTACTTTTCTCATCATGATCAGCGTAAATGGTTATCAGGGGTGGCTCTCATAACGTTGCGAAATCGGTTGGCGTACAAAGCTTGGCCGGAAAGGCGCGCCGCGCTACCAATGTCAGTGAAGCCGCTGGAGCATCTTAATTTGCTTCACCTGTGTTCGAACGATTGGGCACCTCAAGCTGGAGCTGCTGGAAATTGTGAATCGCCGCCGAGCTCCGGCCAACCACCAATAGTTCGATCCACTTAGCCCATTGGTCTTGCATCTCACCCGAGCCCCACTCCAGCGACCGCCCGAAGAACCCGCCGCCGCTGGCAGTCACCCCGTCGCCTGAGGCCCGGTCGGTCACGGTCACCACAGCGCCGGGCGCGGGGAGTGGTTCGCCGAGCGGTTCGGAGCCGTCTCGCCCCCTCGCCTCTTCGAAGTAGTGTACCCAATTGAGATCTGTCCTGAACGTCTTGCCCGCGTCCCGATCAAAGGTTGGCAGGATGACCAACTGCTTTTGGTAATCTATAACGCTGCAGAGGTTCGCCACCGCCGGGTATTGAGCAAGCAAGTATGCCTGCAGCGCGTCGAAGAATCGGTCTAGATTGAGACACGCCTGGACGTATATCCAGCGGGAAGGGTTGAGGGCGTAGGGGACGCGCGGCAGCGCTTCGACTTTAATGTGATCGCTGGTATCTGCGTCTTCCAGAAAGTCCCGGTAGTGACTTGAAACGACTCGATACCAGTCGGGGACCGTGCCCGCTCGCTGGAACCAGTCCTCGATAAGGCCCTCGTAGAATTCCGAGTAGGGCAGGTTCTGCGTCAACCGCAGATAGACCGCGATGCGTTGGGTCAACCCGCAGTTGTGGAGCGCCTTTACGAAGGCCGCAAAGGTAGAAATCTTGACCCAATCTTCGCGGGAGTAGGTCTTCGACTGGACGATGATCTTGTCCCACCTTCGAACCGTATCCTTGCTCGTCTCGTGAAGCTCCCGCAGCGCCGGGTCGAACTCCCGGTGCACAACTGTCGAGATCTGCCAGGCATCCATGAAGGCCTTCTCGGCGGCTGGTGCATTGGGCAGTAGATGGTAAGGCTCGACGAGGTAGTCCTCATGAATGCCCCATTCCATCAGATCGGTCAGGCAGCCTTTCCACAGCTCGTAAGTGTCGCCGGGGATGCCGACGATGAGCTGAACGTCTATAGGGACGCGGGCTTCCATCATCGCCTTGACGACCTGGACCTGCTTCTCTGGAGAGATGTTGCTCCGCTCCGTGGCGGCCAGGACCTCCCGCCTCGTATGTTGAATCGACAGGGCGTGCGACGTACAAAGGCCACTTTGAGCAAACTTCCTGGCGATTGCAATCGCCCGATCAGGATTGTTTTTGGCGGCGCTGTAGTAGATGCGGCGCGGGTAGCCATCGTGCTTCTGGTGGGCCGCGTTTAGAAAGTCTGCGATTTCGAGATCGCGAGAGAGAATGCCGAAGTTGGCATCGGCCAGCATGATGCAGCCGAACTTCATGCGTCCCAGCCAATCGATTTCCTCTTCGATTCTCGTCATTTCAAAGGCCCTTACTTTCGACATCGTATTCGAGCCCCAATCACAGAAGCTGCACGAATAGGGACAGCCGCGGTTCGTCTCGATGATAACGTCGAAGTTGCCGGTGCCGTATCGCTCCGCCAGCCGTTGGTAATAAACAGCCTGATCGATGTAAGGGCTGTGGTCGAATACTGTGGGCACCTCGGCAGCTCCCGTGCAAAAGTGCCCGCCTCCATTCACCCCGGGCATATACAAACCGCGGATGTCGCGGAAATCGCGATTGTTGCACGCCACCTTCGAGAGAATCTTGTTGAAAGTGATTTCGCCATCCTTGACGGCGACCATGTCTATG
>DATNJO010000751.1:0-3075 GCA_035603895.1 Pyrinomonadaceae bacterium | reverse complement strand
GAAAGTATCCGGGCCGATGGCGGATGAACTGTGCCTCGACCGAAACCTCCGGCCACTCGGCTTTTTCGCCGATGCGTGGCCGCAGCGGTTCGGCGAATGATTCGAGCACTGCTTGCGCAAGTTGCGGTGAGAGAAACCAATCGTTGAATGGATTCCAGAACGCTTGCAACTCTGGAGGCAGCGCGTTGGTCCAGCCTTCGGTTAAGTCTCGCTGATAACGGTGTTTGAAATGATCGAGTTTTAGAGTCGTTACCTCGTAAAGGTTTTCGTAAACGTTGCTGCCCGGGAGGTGATGCAGTAGCTCCTGGTAATAGTCTTCGGGAAAGACGCCCTCGAGGTAGTAGTGCGGGAAGGGATCGGCTTCGACACGCGCGGAGCGTAACCGCTCAATGAAATGGGATTTAGGATCGATCATTGTTCTTATCGAGTTCGAGCAATGCTGAGCTCGTTTTGAGTTCAAGCTTTAGCTTGCTGCGACCGACAGCCTAAAGGCTGGACTCAAAACACTACGCTTAGGTTTCCGCTTGCTGTTCGGCAGCGCGGACCAGTGGTAAAACCTCCTTGCCGAAGATCACCATCTCGTCCAGCTTGGGCCAGCCAGAGATGATGAACTGTGTGATGCCGATTCGTTTGTACTCGAGAAATGCTTGCGCCAGATCCTGTGGCGAACCGACCAACGTCATCGCCGATGAACCGTAGTAGGGCACCAAACCAGCCCACAGATTTTTATTCAACCAGCCGACGTTGTCAGCAGCGGCGAGTGCGTCCTTGAGTACCGTCGAATCGCTGCGCGTCAGGATGCCACGTTCTTCGCGGCCGATCTCGTCCGAAGGCAACAGCGCTTCAGCCGCGGCGAGTGCTTCTTCGTGCGTGGGCCGGCAAACTACGCAGAGCCGCAGGCAGACTTCGATACCGTTACTGCGAAAATTTGAAACCGCGAGACCGAGCTTTTCGGGCGTGTCGATCAAACGCAGATAGCACGAGCCTTGAGTCTGCGCGAGATGCAGCGCCTGCTCCGAATGCCCGGAGACGTAGATCTCAGGAGCGGTTCGATCCGGCGCCTGAAACGGCGTGTAGATCTTTCCCTTCTCGACGTGACAGTACTTGCCCGTGAAGTTGACGTCGCCATTGTTGGCCCAGAACGCACGACAGATACTGAGAAACTCTTCGGCGCGCGCGTAACGTTCGTCGTGGTCCAGGAAGTCGCCATAACCGCGCTGCTCGACCGTTGAGCTGCCGGCGACAATATTCAAACTCACGCGCCCGCCGATCGTCCCTGACAACGTGTTTATCTGTTGTACGAACGTCGCTGGCTGCATCAGACCCATGCGATACGCGACGATGAACTTCAGCTTCGTCGCGACCTGGCCGATCGCACAGGCAATCAGGATCGTGTCCGGCTCGTAACGGCTGAACGAAAGCAACACCGATTCAATCCCCGCGTCCTCCGCGCAGCGCGCGAACCTGGTCCAACCTTCCATGTCAGGCAACGCGGCGGGACTGCTGGCCTTCGTGGTGGCCACACGCGAAGTCTCCTGCGCGGTCTTCATCGCGACCTCGCCACCCTTCGGCATCATCCAATGAAATCTAAGCTTCATGCTCCCTTACCAGCGGCAGTATTTCGCGGCCGAGCGTGTCGATGGTGTCGACCTCGGGCCAGCCGGAGATGATGAATTGTGTTACGCCAATGCGGCCGTACTCGAGAAACGTGTCAGCGATCTCTTGCGGCGTGCCGAGCAGCGTGGTCCAGACGGGTCCGTAGTGCGGAACGAGTCCGGTCCAAAGATTGTCATTCAACCAGTGCGCATCGGCCTTGAGACTCTTGCCTTCGCGATACATCTGCGAATCGTCTTTCAACGTCGTCGTACTCTCGTTTCGATCGACGGGCAACAAACTTTGCGCCGCGGCGACTGCTTCGTCGTGCGTTGGCCGGCATAGCAGCCCCATCCGCAAACAGACTTCGATTCCGCGGTTGCGCGCACGCGCAACGACGGGCGCGAGTTTTTCCGGCGTTTCAGCCACGCGCAGCCAGCATGACCCTTGCGAGTATGCAAGCCCTTCCGATCTTTCCGAGTGACCTGACACGTAGATCTCAGGCCTGACTCGATCCGGGTGGATAAACGGCGTCGCGATACGACCCTGCTCAACGCGATAGTGCTTGCCGTCGAAGTTCACCTCGGCTTCACCGTTCCAGAACAGGTTGCAGATCGCCAGAAACTCTTCCGCTCTCTCATAGCGCTGATCGTGGGAAAGGAAGTCGCCGTAGCCGTGTTGCTCTTCAGACGAACTACCAGCGACGATGTTGAACGAGACGCGGCCCTGGACCAACGCTGACACAGTATTCATCTGCTGCACGAAGGTCGTTGGCTTCATCAACCCCGAGCGATACGCGATGATGAATTTCAGCTTCTTCACCGCCTGACCCAACGCGCAACTCACCACAAACGGATCGGGCTCGTAACGACTGAAAGAGATCAGCGTTGAGTCGAGACCCGCTGCTTCAGCGTGCTGCGCAAAGTGCGTCCAACCTGCCAAGTCAGGCTTCGGTGCGGGCGACGACGTCGACATCGACTCGATGCGATAGCGCGCCGCCTCGAGCGGTGTTTGCCGCCCGTCCAGCTTTACTTCGCCACCTTTCGGCAGCATCCAGTGAAATCTCAGACTCATATTTATGAATTGCGCAGCACGCAGCAGTGTTGCCATTCACGTTGCACCGGCGCGTGCACGGTCGCGCCCGGGAACAACGACTTAATATGTTCGGCCGAGAAGAACGAACAGAACGATTCGAGTGGTTTGCCGGTGCGCGTTTGGTGACACACCGCATCGCCCGGCTCGATGTAAATACGATTGTCGATCAGGACAAACCACCGCGCATTTTTAACGAGTTCGTAATTGCTGCGCGGACCGAGATTCCAAAGCACTGACGAGCCGCGCGGCAACGCCGGATCGGAAAGTGAGCGATCGTAGTTCGGTTCAAGGAACGTGAACGCCAGCACGCCGTCAGCGGAGAGCATCTGCCGCAACGCTCCCACCGACTCGACCATCTCCTTCTCGTCAACGTGCGTGAAAACCGAA
>DATNJO010000750.1:0-2150 GCA_035603895.1 Pyrinomonadaceae bacterium | reverse complement strand
TTGCGGGTCGACGGTGGTCCGGTTGGGCTCTCTGTGAAGGAGATTCATTTTCTATATGAATACTGGTGCTATCTCACTGTAATTCGACTGATCGCAAAAATAACTGGTGAACAAATACCTGTTAAAGAACTGATCTCTGTCAAGCAAAATGGTCTGTGGGTGCAACTGAAAAGAGGAACATCACAGACAGTAAAGTTCGCCAGTGGCGGCCGCATTCTGGAAGTAACCTATAACCCTGAGTACAAAGGCGATGCGTTCATCCAGCCACAAAAGCCCGACATGGTTTTGACCATTCACGATCCGCATTGGCCCACCATGCGACTCGTTATCGACGCCAAATACAGGATTGAAACTTCTCCCTCTTATGTGAAGCATTATGGATCTCCTGGACCTCCGCAAGCGGCGGTCGACGCGCTTCACCGCTATCGTGATGCCATTCTCGTCGAAACAGGATCTCGCGGTCCGAGGTCGGAGACACTCAAGCGGAGCGTGATTGAAGGCGTTGCGCTTTTCCCGTACGCCGATATTGATGACCAATTTCGGAGTAATCACTTTTGGAAACGCCTGAAGCGAGTCGGCATCGGAGCGATTCCACTATTACCCAGAGAGACTCGGTACCTTGAAGAGTGGTTGCGCAGAGTTTTGTCTCGAGGAGGTTCAGCCACGGCTGAACAAACGATTCCCTACGAGTCCCTTGAGCAGTTACGTTTGTGGCAGGAAGCCGAGAAAGACACGGTCCTTGTCGCTGTTTTGAAGCTCAATGCCAGGGAACACCTCGACTGGATCAAGAAGCTGCGATCCTATTACACGACTTTTACTCCAAGCCAGGGCCGGCAACTCTTTTCTCGTTGGGTAGCCATTTATTCGCCAACATCGATTCGCAGACCGGGAGCAGTCACGCACCTGGCGCTGGTCGAGGACTTCGAAATCAAGAAGCGTCACCAGATAGTTACGCCGTGGTCTCCGCGTCGCGGTTCAGAAATGCAGATAGTTTATAAACTCGGGGAGGTCTGCGAACTGGAGAACCCGATTGAGAACCGCGGCCCGACCGGACTCGGCAGGCGCTTTTCGAACAATCGTTGGACGTCGAGACTGGGAATATTGCGAGCGTCGGAATTGCGAGAGCTTTTTCTGGAGACCTCCGCCGAGTGGAGACTGTACGAGCAGCTGCGCGTAGCAGAGGTTAAGTTCACGCTGAAACCAGGGCCTGCCAGACCGCACAATGAGAATGATCCGCACGGCAGGACCTGGTTTGTCGGGAAAAATCTTCGCGTGCTCTACCGTGGCGCGGCGGGATTTCTGATTCGCAGAAACAAGGTACGTGACGAATACCTTAGCGACCTTAACGAAGTTGTGAATCTTTTCTTATCTTAGCCGTAACCGTTCCGCCCCCTCCACGGTCCACGCTGACGCTTACGCGCTATTAAACTTTCCAATCTTTAATTGTGCGGCCGGCGCCTACTATGATATCTGTCGGCTAAGTGATTGGCGCAACTATGCGTAAAACAAAGAAACTAGACCTGCAAGATCCGAGTAGCCAAGATGTAAAGAGTCTACTTGTTAGCGCGTTTCAGCGAAGGATTCCTAGTGGGCAGCGAATCATTCAACGGGCAACGGAACAGGCTCTCGGCGATAATAGCGGCGATCCGAACTGGATAAAGGCTAATTTTAGTGACCTCATTGAACGCATTCAGATCTCAGCTTATGACGAGTATCTGAAAGCTGAAGATGCTGTAGGTCAAGAAATAATGGCCGAAGTGTTTCTTCCTATTATCAGCGCCGATCGCAAAGCCGACGATGCTTTACGATTGGTGTTTAGTCACTTCAAAGCACTCGATAAGTTTTATTTGAGCCTTACGCAAAGCCGCCGAGCAAGGGCAGGCAGTGCATTTGAATATGTGCTTCGTGATCTGTTTGGGCGATTACAGTACCCATTCACGCGACAGGCGCTGAAAGATGGCACACCTGATTTCGTTATGCCCTCAATTGAGCATTATAGCAGACACGCAGCCGACTGCATTATTTTTACGGCAAAGAGGACACTCCGTGAGCGATGGCGGCAAATAGTTACCGAAGGCAAACGCGGGTTGGGCTTCTTTCTAGCCACGATCGACGGAACAGTAAGCGAACGCGACTTAGAAGAAATGAAT
>DATNJO010000749.1:0-2678 GCA_035603895.1 Pyrinomonadaceae bacterium | reverse complement strand
ACCGGACAAGTAACCGCCAAGCACAGTCGCCGGCACGCCGGCAACGAGCGAGAGTATTCCGGCGTAGAATCCGATCGTGGCGAGATCGTAGCGGTGAACGCGCGTGATGAACGTCGGTCCCCAAATCGAAAGACTGTTCGCCGCGAGACCAAACAGCGCGTAGCCAATGTAGTGAAAGCGTAGCGGCCTGGAACGAAGAAGTATTTTCCAATCCTTGCTCGAGTACTTGACCGTGTTCACTTCCGTGCGGCCACGAGGTTCCTCGCGCAACATAAACACGAGCACCGCGACCAGCAATCCCGGGAATCCGAGAAAATAGAACGCCGTGCGCCAGCCGAAGTACTGACCGATCCAACCGCCAAAGAAAAACGCGAGACCCGCGCCAAGCGTCACACCCGATGCGTAGATTGCCTGCACCGTCGCGCGCATGCGTGGCGGAAAGTAATCGCTCAGTAACGACAGAGCAGCCGGTCCCAACGTCGCTTCGCCGACACCGACCATCACACGGCAAAAAAACAGCGGCCAAAAGCCGGTCGCAAATCCTGTTAAACCGGAGAACAGACTCCACACCGCGAGTCCGGCGGCGATCATGTTTTTTCGGGAACTACGATCGGCCAGACGCCCGAACGGAATGCCGAGTAGCGTGAAGAAAATGACGAACGAAGTCGTGCCGAGCAGACCGAGTTCGAAGTCGCTGAACGACATCTCTTTTTTGATGGGCGCGAAGAGAATGTAGATCAGCGTGCGATCGAGGAAGTTGAGCAGGTAGACGAAGGTCAGCAGTCCGAGTGCGTACCACGCGTAGAGACCAATCTTCGGTTCGGTGCTTGTCGCGGTAGGTGGTTCAACGGCAGTTGCCATAATGGACGGTAGCCTCGCCTTTGATCACGATCTCGTTGCGTTGATTGGTGCAGACTGTTTCGAGTTTTGCGATTGGCTTGTCGTCGCGAACCGCAGTCACGGTGACGTGCGCAGTGATTTCGTCGCCGATGAAAACGGGCGCAACAAATTTCAGCGTCTGGCCGAGGTAGATGCTTCCGTGTCCCGGCAAATCGTTAGCAAGTACGGCTGAGATCAGCGACGCGCTCAGCATTCCGTGAACAATTCGCTTTCCAAAGGGAGTGTCTGCGGCAAACTTTTCATCCAGGTGAATCGGGTTTTCATCGCCGCTTACAGCCGCAAACGTGCGGACGTCCTCGTCAGTAATCGCTTTCGAGCGCGAAGCAGTGTCGCCAACATTTAGTTTCACTATTTTAAGAACTCCAGCACCGCGGCATTGAACTCACCTGCTTTTTCAACCTGCGGGAAGTGACCGCACCGATCGAAAACAACCAGCTTCGAGTTAGCGATGTCTTTCTTGAGACGTTCGCCTTCGCTGAGAAGCACTAACCCGTCTTCGCGTCCCCAAACGATCAGCGTTGGCGTTTTGATCTTGTCTAACTGGCCGTCGAGAAAGTCTTCACGCCGGCCAACTGACTCAATCAAACTATTGATCGTGTAGCCGTCGCCCGCACTCATCCGTTGGGCCAGGAACTGATCGATAACCGCGTCAGTCGAAAAGCTTTTGTTGAAGAAAACCTTCCCCACTAACTGCTTCATGCCTTCGCGCGTGGAAGGGTTCAGCGCGTAAAGCGATTTGAAATCGAAATTCGCAGGCGGCATGTACCCAGTCGCGTCTGCCAACACGAGCCGATCGACTTTCTCCGGAAACGCGATCGTGAACGCAGCGGCGATCCAGCCACCCATCGAATTGCCAACCAACGTCGCTCGCTCGATCTTGAGCTGTTTGTAGAATTCGTTCAGGAAATCGACGTAAGTGCGCACGCGATAATTGATCATCGGCTTGTCAGAATTGCCGAAACCAATCTGATCGGGTACCACAACATGAAATTGCGGCGACAACCCGTTAACGGTAAACATCCAGTTCTGACCGCTGCCGCCCAATCCGTGTAACAGAATCACCGTCGGTCCTGTGCCTGCTTCCAAATAACGGATTTTCTGGCCGAAGACGACGACTTCCTTTTGCGCGGGTTGCCCTTGCTGCGCGGCGGAAGCAGCCACAGCACTCACAAGAATCAGAAACAGAGTGGCGATCTGTTTACGCATAAAGCTCCTCGATCAAATTGGAGTAACGTTGCGCAATGATGTCGCGCTTCACCTTGCCCGTCGGTGTGATCTCGTCCTTCGCAATCTCAAAATCACGATCGAGCACCGCGAATTTCTTGATCGATTCTGTGGATGACACGCGGCGGTTAATCTCGTCGATCTTCTGCTGCACGATCTGCTTCGCGTTGGCCGAAGCTCCACTCAGGGTGATCAAAGCAACGAGATAACTCTTGCCTTCGCCGTAGACCATCGCCTGGCTGATCAGGTGATGTTCCTTCAACATGTTTTCGATCATTGAAGGCGCGATCTTCTTGCCAGTTGATGTAACAATCAACTCCTTTTTCCGCCCGACAATTTTCAGAAAGCCGTCTTCGTCAAACTCGCCGAGGTCTCCTGTCAGTAACCAACCATCTGAAAAAGCAGCAGCCGTGTCTTCGGGCGCTTTGTAGTAACCGCTGAATATCATCTCGCTGCGCACGAGGATCTCGCCGTCAGGCGCGAGCTTCACTTCGCAGCCAGGCATCGGCAAACCCACCGTGCCAAATTTGTAGTTGTCTATACGATTGAAAGCG
>DATNJO010000748.1:0-5282 GCA_035603895.1 Pyrinomonadaceae bacterium | reverse complement strand
GATGAGCACGATCGCCGCGCGGCTCGAACAACAGTATCCCGATTTCAATAAGACGTGGGGAGTGAATGTCGTTCCGTTGCGTACGCAATTTACCGGCGAGATTCGCAAACCGCTTTTGATTCTGTTAGGTGCGGTTGGTTTTGTGCTGCTGATCGCGTGCGCAAATGTCGCAAACCTGTTGTTGGCGCGCGCGAGTTCGCGGCGGAAGGAGATCGCGGTCAGGGCAGGACTCGGCGCGAGTCGTTGGCGCATTTCCCGGCAGTTGCTGACCGAGAGTGTGTTGCTTTCATTGATCGGCGGCCTACTCGGCGTGGTAGTCGCGTGGTGGGGAACTAAAGCGCTCGTTGCGTTGAGTCCGCCGGCACTTATTGATCTACAGCGGGTTAGCGTCAACGTTCCGGTGCTTTTGTTCACGCTCGGTATATCGTTGTTAACCGGAATCGTTTTTGGGCTCGCACCGGCGCTTCATGCGACGCGCTTCGATCTTCAGGGCGTGCTGAAGGAAGGTGGGAAAAATGTTGGCAGCGCGGCGGGCAGTCACTACTTGCGCAATGTGTTTGTTGTGACGCAAGTCGCCCTCGCGCTCGTGCTGCTCGTGGGCGCGGGGCTACTCGTTAAGAGTTTCACCCGCCTGCAATCCGTTGACGCGGGATTCAATCCAGGAAATCTGCTGACTGTTCGAATCAATCTTCCGTTCTCCAAGTACGACACCGATCAGAAACGCGTTGACTTCTTCCAACAGGCGATGACGCAGATGAGATCGATGCCCGGCGTTGAGTCAGTGGGCGCAATCAACACCGCGCCGTTCACCGGTCTCTATCCCGGAACACACGTTGAGGTCTTTGGCGCGCCTCCGTTGCCACGTGAGCAGGAACTTAAAACCGGCGTTCTCGTAACTGACTCTGATTATTTCGCGACGATGCAGCTTCCGTTGCTGCGTGGCCGGCTCTACACGCAGCAGGAAACTACGGAGATGCGCCACGTCGTGGTCGTGAACGAAACGTTTGTAAAGAAGAACCTCGGCGGTGAAGACCCGTTGGGCAAACGTCTGATCGTTTACATGAAGGAGGAGAACGTGCCGAACGAGATCATCGGCGTCGTTGCTGATAGCAAACATCTCGCCCTCGATCAGGCCGTTGAGCCGATGGTCTATTGGCCCCACGCGGAGCTCGCGTATGGCGGAATGACGTTGATGCTGCGAACCAGTAACGATGCGAACGCGGTCGCTCCAGCCGCGCGCGGCGTGATTCGTGCGCTCGACGCACAGCAGCCGATCGGTGCTGTTACCACGATGGAGGAATTGCTTTCTGTTTCCGTGGCGCGGGCGAGATTCAGCGCGTCGTTGTTGGCTGTGTTCTCGATCGTCGCGTTGGTGATGGCCGCGGTCGGGATTTATGGCGTGATGTCCTACACCGTTTTGCAACGCACGCATGAAATTGGTGTGCGCATGGCGCTCGGTGCGCAACGGTTTGATGTGCTGAAGCTGGTGGTGAGGAAGGGAATCGTGTTGGGCGTCGTGGGTGTGGCCGTTGGTCTGGCGGCTTCTTTTGCGCTCACACGCCTGATCGCGACGTTGTTGTTTGAAGTGACGGCGACGGACAAAACGACGTTCGCAGTTGTTTCGCTGGGACTGTTTTCGATCACGCTGCTGGCTTGTTACGTGCCGGCGCGTCGCGCAACGAAGGTCGATCCACTGAAAGCGCTGAGGTACGAGTAAATCAGCCACAGATTTCACGGAGTACACGGACATGCTTAAAGACATTAATTACGGACTGAGAAAGCTGTTCAAGAATCCGGGTGTGACGGTCGTCGCAGTCGTCACGCTCGCGCTCGGCATTGGCGCTAACACGGCGATCTTCAGCGGCGTGAATGCGTTTCTGATGAAACCGCTGCCGGTGCCGCGGCCCAACGAATTGATCCGGCCGATGGAAGTCGCGGAGGACAAAGAGCTCAACGATGAAATGTCGTATCCGGACTTTGCCGAGTATCGCGCGCAGAGCACTTCATTCGTCGGGCTCGCGGCGGAAGACATGGTGCCCGTGGCGATCGACACCGAGAACCAGAACGACGTTATTTGGGGACAAGTCGTTTCCGCGAACTACTTCGACGTGGTCCAGGTCAGTCCGATTCTGGGGCGGACGTTCGCTCCCGATGAAGACAAGATCGTTGGCGGTAGTCCGGTGTTGGTGCTGGGTCACAGTCTTTGGCAACGGCGCTTTGGGTCGGATGCAAGTATCGTCGGCAAGAAAGTTCGGCTCAACAACCGGCAATACGAAGTGATTGGCGTCGCGCCGGAGTCTTTCACCGGGACGAAGTTTGCGCTCTCGATGGATTTCTGGACTCCAATCTCGATGGCCGAGGAACTACGCCGCTCCCCGAAGTTGCTTGAGGATCGCGGTAGTCACTGGATGAACGTAATCGGCAGGATCAAGCCGGGCGTTACGTTGGACCAAGCCTCCGCTGAACTGTCAGGGATCGCGACCAGGCTTAACGAGGCGTATCCAAACAACCGCGCGAGTGGCACGCAAGCTCTCGTGATGATCGAGACCGATGGTCGTTTTGAAGACCTGGGCAGCACGTTCAAGAGCGGCGGCGCGATCGCGATGGCGATCGTTGGGCTGATACTGCTGATCGCTTGTGCGAACGTGGCAAACTTGATGCTCGCGCGTGCCGCGGCGCGTCGTAAAGAGATCGGGATTCGTTTGGCACTCGGCGCGAGCCGCACGCGTTTGATTCGTCAACTCCTGACCGAGAGCATGCTGCTTTCGATTTTGGGTGGCGGGCTTGGCTTGTTGTTCGCCGTTTGGGTGACGAAGTTGATGGAGGGCTTCGTCCCCGTTCTCGAGTACACGATCATAAAAGACTTCTTCGCGCTCGATGAACGCGCGTTGTTGTTCACGCTCGTCGTGTCGTTGGCGACGGGTTTGATCTTCGGACTCGCGCCCGCGTTGCAGGCATCGAATCCGGCAGTGGTGCCGGTGTTGAAAGGTTTGCCGGAACTACAGAGAGGCCGCCGCGGTTTCTTCGCGCGGTTCACCTTGCGCAACGTGTTGGTCGTTGCCCAAGTGGCGCTCTCGTTGATGGTCCTGGTTTGTGGTGGACTCTTCATCAAGAGTTTTCGCAAAGCCCAGACGATGGATCCGGGTTTCAATAATCCAAATGGATTGATCGTGACGCTGAGTCCGCAGTTGGTTGGTTACGACAACGAGCAGACACGTAACTTTTACAAACAGCTTGTCGAGCGCACGCGCAACTTGCCGGGCGTTGAATTTACCGGCATGGCGCGGCTGATGCCGCTCGGCGACAGTTCCAATTCGAATGGACCAGTGCTGAAGGAAGGCGAGACGCTGCCGCGCGGAAGCTCAGGCCGGACGATCATGACAAACGTCATCGGGCCGGGTTACTTCAAGACGATGCAGATCCCGTTCGTCGACGGGCGCGACTTTGACGATCGCGATCAGCCGAAGACTCAGTCGGTGGTCGTGATCAATCAGCGCATGGCCGAGATGCTCTGGCCCGGTGAGAGTGCCGTTGGTAAACGGTTCTTCGTTGGCACAGAGAATCGCGATGCGTTGGAGGTTGTTGGCGTCGTAAAGACGGGCAAGTACCGTTCGTTAGCGGAAGAGCCGAGACCTTTCATCTACTACTCTATGACGCAGTTTCGTCCGGGCAACATGGCGCTCGTGGTTCGCAGTAATGTCGATCCACGCGGGCTGGTCGGTGCGATTCGCGGCGAGGTGCAGGCGCTCGATCGGAACGTGCCGATTTCGGCTGTGAAGACGATGAACGATCACCTGACGTACGCGTTGTGGGCGCCGAACATGGCTGCGTCGTTTTCACTGGCGTTTGGTGTGCTCGCGGTGTTGTTGAGTGCGGTTGGTCTTTACAGCGTGATGGCTTACGTGGTGTCGCAGCGCACGCGCGAGGTTGGGATTCGCATGGCGTTGGGTGCGGAACGTAGTCACGTGATGAAGATGATCACGAAGCAGGGAATGTGGCTGGCGGGTGTGGGCGTGGTGATCGGTCTCCTGCTCGCGCTAGTGCTGGTTCGGGTGGTCTCGGCGTTGTTGATTGGTGTGAGCGGCTACGACATCGGAATCTTCGTGATCGTCTCGCTGCTTCTGACAGCAGTGGCCCTTGTGGCCTGCTACCTGCCCGCACGGCGCGCCACAAAAGTCGATCCGCTGATTGCTTTGCGTTACGAATAGGTCCGATAGGTCCCATAGGACCTATAAAGACTGGAAAAGCTATGAGAAAAGATATTAGCTACGCGATACGAGGGTTGCTCAAGAGGCCGGGGTTTGTGGCGATTGCGGTGATCACGCTGGCGCTGGGGATTGGGGCAAACACTGCGATCTTTAGTCTCGTGAATGCGGTGTTGTTGCGCTCGTTACCGGTCGAACAACCGCGACAGATCGTCTCGGTCGCCATGCGCGGCAAGGACGATTCGATGTCCGCGTGGTCGTTTCCAAACTACCGCGACTTTCGCGATCGTAACGACACTCTCTCAGGGCTGCTGGTCTATCGTTTCGTGCCTCTCAGTTTGAGCCGCGGCAGCGGGAACGAACGCATCTGGGGCTTCGAAGTCTCGGGCAACTACTTCGACGTGCTCGGTGTGAAAGCGATCAAGGGCCGCACGTTTCTTCCCGAAGAAGACAAGACACCACTCTCGCATCCCGTCGCGGTGCTCAGTTACAACTCATGGCAACGACGCTTTGGCGGCGATCCCGAAATCGTCGGCAAAGACGTGCTGCTCAACGATCACCAGTTTCGTGTGATCGGCATCGCGCCCGAAGGCTTCAAGGGAACTGAGATGGTCTACACGCCGGAGATCTGGTTGCCGGCGGCGATGATGGAATGGGTCGAACCCGGCGCGAAGTGGCTCGAAGATCGCAACACGCGAAACTTCTTCGCCAACGGCCGGCTCAAACCCGGCGTCGACGAACGACAAGCAGAAGCTTCACTCAACTTACTCGCACTACAACTCGCGAAGGAGTATCCCGACACAAACGAAGGACAGACGGTGAAGGTCGTGCCGGCCGGTTTCCTGATTCCGGAGCTGCGTGGTGCTGTCGTGAGTTTTACGTGGGTGCTGATGGGCGCCGTCGGGTTGGTCTTACTGGTCACTTGTACAAACCTCGCGGGGCTGATGCTCGCGCGTGCGACGGATCGAAAACGTGAGATCGCGATCCGTTTGGCGATGGGCGCGAATCGTCTGCGTTTGATTCGTCAACTACTCACCGAGAGTGTGTTGCTGTCTGTCGTCGGCGGTGTCGCGGGTG
>DATNJO010000747.1:0-7129 GCA_035603895.1 Pyrinomonadaceae bacterium | reverse complement strand
CTGGAATGGAAATCGAAGTATGACAAGCCGCTAATCATGAGTGAATTTGGTGGCGACGCGTTGCACGGGCATCACGGCGATGTTTCAGCGCGTTGGACCGAGGAATATCAGGAAGATCTTTATAAACACCAACTCGCCATGCTCAAGCGCATTCCCTTCCTCCGCGGTACCGCGCCCTGGATCCTGACGGACTTCCGCTCCCCGCGCCGTCCGCTCCCCGGGATTCAGGATTACTGGAATCGAAAAGGATTGATTTCCAATCGCGGTGAGAAAAAGAAAGCGTTCTACGTGATGCAGGCGTACTACACCGAGCTGCAGATAAGGTTGAAGAAGTGATTAGTTAATATAGGTGATTAGCCGAATTTCTAAGATCAGTCTAGGTTGTGACCTCCCCGTAAGGAAGCAGTTCGGAGGTGGCCTCCACAGACTCTCGATCACTTCGAGTAATACTACTGGCGTTATCAAATGTGATCTATTTATTCACCGTCGGTTCATTGAACAGGACAAGACCACTATCGTTACTCAAAACAGCACTAATCGAGTTTGAAAGGCCGAAGTCCATGACTAAACTGAAACCGCTTCCACCCGACGATGACGAGGTCTCGAGAACTTGGAATGAGCGGCCTGATGTCATTCGGCAATTCATCGAGCTTCGCCCTCAGTATGAACAACTCTGCAGTGAGGTTGCCTACATACTTAGCAAACTCTTGAATAGCAGTGACATTGAGTACTCGACGATTACCAGTCGCGCCAAAACATTAAAGAGTTTCGCTGAAAAAGTCTCAAGAAAACAGTATGAAGATCCGTTAAACGACATCACCGACCTAGCAGCCGTTAGATTGGTTTTCTTATACCGAAGCGATCGATCACGGATCGAGAACATTATCGAATCAGAGTTCGAGGTAATCGAAAAACTAGATAAGGTTGAAGAACAAGAGCCGGATCGATTTGGTTATGGAGCGCTACATTACTTGGTTAATCTGGGTCGTAAATCTTCTGGCGCACGCTATGATGATCTCAAAGAAATGATTTGTGAGATACAGGTTAGAACTGTTCTTCAGGATGCGTGGGCAATTATTGATCATCACCTGATTTATAAGCAAGAAACAGACATCCCGAAGGTCATCAAGCGAAAACTAAATTCTCTCTCGGGCCTGTTTGAGACTGCCGATGATCAATTTGATCGCGTTCGTGCTGAACGGGAAATATACAGAGAGAGCGTGAAGTCTAAGTTAAGCAAGAAGGGAAAACTGATCGACCAGGAATTGAACCTTGATACGCTTTGGGAGTTTCTTAGAGTGCGTTTCCCTGACAAGGCGGTCGTCAAAAACCCTGTGTCACTCTCCCGTGTTCTTTCGACTGCTGCAAACCTGGGCCTCGACAGCCTGTCTGATATTGATTTGCTTTTACGTCAAACCAAAAAAGCCAGGGATTTTATGCGAGAGTCAGTTCCGACGGCATCTGGGACCGCTGAAGTAATTCGAGCCATTTCGCTTGCATATCCAGAAGCTCGCCAGCTTTTTAAACTTAAGCCTCGCACATTTGATTTACTTGCAGAAGCAGAACGATTGTTTCCTTTACCTGAGAACAAACGAATCTCAGATTGACAAGGCCTTGGGAGTCCATGTCGTCCACGTTGCATGTAGAAGCCTCTTCCTTTTTCTCACCGTCGATAAACAACATTGATGCCGAACTCCTAATGCTTTCAACCATCACTTGATTGCCACTCGGCAATCTAGCGTCCCTGCCAATGAACTGCTCATGATTCTTTGGATTGATGTGTTTAATGCAAGTATCATGCAGAGTTACGACAAGCGTAATTCCAGAACCAATAGAGGAAAGCAGAGGTGAATGACATGACGCTTTCTCGTCGCAGTTTTTCAAAACTAATCGGTATTAGCGCAGCTTATGCTGCGCTACAGTCAGTAGAAACGGTGAGTGCCTCCCGACGATTGCCCCCTTCAACGACAACCGTCGTGCGTCTCAGTTCGAATGAAAACCCGTATGGCCCATCGCCTGCGGCGTTGAAGGCGATGACAGATGGGTTCAATCTCGCGTGGCGGTACCCGGATGAGCATGCGGACGTGCTGGCGGAGGAGTTGGCGAGAATGCATGGCGTGCCGGTGGAGCAGGTGCTGCTCGGCGATGGCTCGGGAGAGATTCTGAAGCTCTGCGCGGCTGCGTTTACGGGCCGGGACAAGAAGATTGTCATTGCTAATCCGACGTTTGAAGCGATCGCCCGTCATGCGGGTGTTGCCAATGCTGAGGTGATGAAGATCGATCTCACTCCGGACTACAGTCACGACCTAAGAAAGATGCTGGCGGCTGCGACTGGCGCTGGACTCATTTATGTCTGCAATCCGAATAATCCAACGGCCAGTCTTACTCACAAAAGCGAGCTCTCGGATTTTTTGGCGAAGCTTTCGCCTGCGACGATCGTGTTAGTTGACGAGGCGTACCATCATTACGTCGAGAGCAGTGACTATGAAAGTGTGATCACGCTCGTGAAGCAGTATCCAAATTTGGTTGTCGCCCGCACGTTCTCAAAAATCTACGGCATGGCCGGACTTCGTTGTGGCTACTGCGTCACGCAACGCGCAAACATCGCACGCCTGAGAACGCATCAGATATTCGATAGCGTAAACATCATGGCGCTTGTCGCGGCGCTCGCGAGTGTTAAGGACGCCGAACAGGTCGCGCGAGGGCGCAAGCTAAACGCCGAAGTGAAAAAGAGTGTCTGTGCCGAACTCGATACCCTTGGCTACCGCTACATCCCATCTCACGCTAACTTCATGATGATCGATCTCCGTCGCGAAGTCAGACCACTCATCGGGGCCTTGCGCACACGCGGAGTCGAAGTCGGACGCCCCTTCCCTCCCTTGCCAAACCACCTGCGCGTCACGATCGGCACCGCCGCCGAAATGAAGCTATTTTTGGCGGCCTTCAAAGAAGTTATGGCTTAGACTTATCGTTAACAAAGTTCGGTTTAGCGCTCATCTGCTATACTGGCCTAAAAATACCAAAGGCTGCCTCCTCACAACGGCAATCACTTTAATGGGATCCGTTGTCAGCACGACAACGACTCGTAGTTGTGTCGTATACTGAAGAAGCTGCAGTAGTTCGACTGATCAGCGCTCGATTGGCGACGAAGCGTGAGCGAGAGATTTATGAAGAATATTAATCAAGATCTCGGTGATTCACTCAGGTCTGAATATGAACGAGCCGACTTCAGTGAAATGGTCCGGGGAAACATGCTACGACTCAAGTAGAGTTCGCCGAGTTGGTTCGTCTGTTGCTCGCGTGTATCGGTGAAGACGAAGGCTTGAACTTCGCACAACATTCGGTAGGTAATTATCGTGCTGGCCACAGATCCGGTGATTGGACCTATGAACTCGACAATGCCAATCAGATTACCTTGCGCTATTGGCTGAATGAATTTGGCAGTATAGAAGAGTCGATCTCAAATCCACCTTGCGTCAACAATGCTCAAGAAAGATCGGAGCTTCAAAGTTTACTCCTCAACCACGTGCGGGCCTTGAAAACAAAGTTGAGATCTTAAATGGATAATCTATGGCAAACACACCAGCGAAGTATGCGCTCCTGATAACCGCCTCATTACTCGCGATGACTTTCGTCAGCGCGCAGCCGCGGGCATTGAATACTCCAACACCCGAAAAAGTTGAGACGCGTTGTGGTTGGTTCAGTAATCCCACGCCGGGAAACGCCTGGCTTTACGATCGCGATGGTGAGTGGACCATCGGAATTCAGATGGGTTATCAGGCTGAGGGAGATTGGCCGGACTTCTCTCCCAAGCAATGGGTCGAAACGAACGTACACTACGGCTACGGTTGCGCATGTCTCAAAGTACAAGTGGACCGCTCGACCAAACAAGTGACTAAGATTGAAAGCGCGCGAGCGCGCCCATTGTCGGTGTGCCGTCGCGACAAAGCGTTACGCAAATACGACTTCAAGTGAAAAATCGTAACCCGCATCCGATATGGGACAGTTTTCCAAATGGTTACTTCATGAAGACCAGAAGGAATTCTTCGAGTACCTTTTCGCGATCGTCCTCAACACGGTTTTTCTATTACTCATCGCGCTGTTGCTCTGGCCGCTGGGCAGGGCGGGGATGGCGTGGAAATTAACAAAGGCTTACTGGGTTTTCTGGACCGCCGTCATCGTAGTGTCGTGCCTCCTCGCACTGGCCCAACGCATCTTCAAAATGGATCTTTACTCACGCGGTGATGCGTACATCATCATCGCTCTTGCGGTGAGTGCGTTTCTGCAAGTGGGTTGGTCGGCGTATGCGGCGCCCGTCATTCACACCTCAACAACCGGCGCCTCAGTTGTCGTGATGATAATTATGTACGTCGTCGGCGGGATTTCGGCTTACGTTGCTGCGGTTATCGTAGGCGCGTTTTACATGGGCGGGCTCTACCGGCTCGTCAACTCCGCGCTCGCAATACTCAGCTTCGCTGTGTTCAGCGTGTGGCCTGCCGCCGGCAATGCGATGTACGGTTGGTTCTTCAGTATCGTCGAACGCATCCAATTCTACTGGTAGTCGAAAGCCCGGTTAATGTTCGCCTTTTCTTTCGAGAACCACATTCCCCGAACAGGCTCCACTCATTAGTTTGCCTTTGTACTCAGTAGCATAAACACGATAGGCAACATTTAGAACAAACGTAGCTGAACAACTCGAACCAGTTCCGAAAACAGTGAGTTCCTTAACGCTCGGTCCTTTGAGCACTTTGCTCACAGAAAACGTGTAGGTCGTTGAGGCGTCCTCCTTGTTTCGATCTACGCGAACGACCTCTCCTTCGAAAACTACGCTTGCACGCCGAAAGCTCTCCTCTGGCGATAAAGACGCACAGTCCCACGCCAAAGCTCCGTCACCAGCTATCGATATCAAGAATAAGAGTGATGCTGCAAAGATGATTTTTCGCATGATGAGTTCTCCGTTAAGATCTGAAACAAATCTGAAATGAGCGCCGTAATATGCGAGAATCTAGCTCGGCACCCAATCCAGTCCTGACAAACGAGAAGATAATGAAGCGACTTTCTCCCAAACTCCAAAATAATCGCAGACTCTACATTTTTTCGGTCCATGCTGCGCTATTGTGCGCGCTGTTGTTAATGCCGCTCACGATTCATGCGCAGGATCTCGCGTGGCCGCAATTCCGTGGGCCAGAATCGAATCCAGTCGGCACCCATGCGCGTCTTGCCGAACGCTGGTCCAGGACTGAAAACATCGAGTGGGCGTTCGATGTTCCCGGCCGCGGTTGGTCGTCACCAATCGTCACCGGCGGCAAAGTCTACGTCACCAGCGTCACGACCGAAGGCAAGTCGAAGGAGCCGCAAGTTGGCACCGAGTACAGCAACGAGTACGTCGCTGAACTGCAAAAGCAGGGACTCTCGATGCAGGAGATCATCAAGCGCCTGAACGATCGCGACATCGAGCTGCCAAACGAAGTGATGCTGCACTACATGCTCTACCGCCTCGATCTCAAATCCGGCAAGGTCGAATGGCAGAAAGAGTTCTTCGCCGGCCGTCCGCCCGGTGGCCGCCATCGCAAGAACAGTTTCATCTCCGAAACGCCGGTCACCGACGGCAAACTCATTTACCTCTACGCAGCGAACCTCGGCTTGTGGGCGTTCGACTTGAAGGGCAATCAGGTCTGGCACACAGCCCTCGAGGCAAATCCAATCTATCTCGATCTAGGAACGGGTGCTTCGCCTGCACTTGCAGGAAATCTGCTGATCGTCCTTGCTGACAATCAGAAACAGCAATACATCGCCGCGTTTGACAAGAAAACGGGCAAAAAAGTGTGGCGCACAGAGCGAGACCTCGGCGGCAGACAACCCCCGGTCCAACGATCTGGCTGGTCGACGCCTTATGTTTGGCGTCACGCACTACGCACGGAGATCGTTACACTCGGACCAGGCGAGGCGGTCAGTTACGACCTGACAGGAAAAGAGTTGTGGCGTCTAAAAGGAGTGTCCGGCACGCCGATCCCGACGCCGTTTGCTTACGAAGGTTTGCTGTACATCAACGGTGGCCGCGGCCGCCCGTTGTTTGCGATCGCTCCCGGCGCTACGGGGGACATCTCTTTGAAAGAAGGCGAGACGTCAAACAAGTACATCGTTTGGTCGCAAGCGCGCGGTGGAACGTACCTGCCATCGTCAGTTGCTTATCAAGGCGCGATCTTCACGTTGACGGAGACCGGAATCCTGAACCGTTTCGACGCCAAGACCGGAGCACAAACCTACAAGACGCGTATCGATCCGACCGCAGCCAACTTCACCACATCGCCCTGGGCTTACAACGGCAAACTCTTCTGCTTGAGCGAAGAAGGACAAACGTTCGTAGTCTCTACGGGCGAACAGTTTCAGCTATCGCATATCAACGTACTCGACGATTTCGCGCAGGCATCACCAGCGCTCGTCGGCGACCGATTGTTATTGCGAACCGAACACAAGCTCTACTCGATCCGCCGCAAATCATAATCAACCTCGAAGCGGGACTGACGCTCGTCAGCCCCGCTTCATTCAACCCCTCTCAGGCCATAGCTCAACCGCTTTCAGAACGCGCGCCAAGCCACGATTGATATACGCGCCCAACGCAAACAGACCGAGCACCACAATCGAGTAGCAACTCACCGTCGCAATCAGCAACAGCAGGTGCAATCGATTTGATAAGTCAGCCAAAAGCAGGAAGATGACGACGAAAGCGCTTTCGAAGATCATCGCACCGTAAAAAGCAAGTTTGAAGTTTCGTTCGGTTCGATCGATACGCGCCAACGCAGCGGCCCTGACGCGATCGAGATCTGCACTCCGTTCCATACAACCCTCCTTTTTGTGCCTCTTTTGTGGCCTCATTTATGCGTGACTTGAAACACGGCAAACACAATCACGATCAACTCGACTATGGCAAAGACGATCAACGCTCGTTTGATCTGCCGATTGAACTTGCCTGAGTCTTCCGAACTCTCTTGCATTTCACTTCTCCTCTCTTCTAAAACCGCGGCGCAGACTTTCCAATCCATACGCCAACCTCGACTTCGCTGTCCCAACCGGAATATCCAACACCGCAGCCGCTTCGACCAGCGACATCTCGTGCAAATAAAACAGG
>DATNJO010000746.1:0-8639 GCA_035603895.1 Pyrinomonadaceae bacterium | reverse complement strand
CGTCTCCGGCGGTAAGCCCGTCAGATTCGCCGGCTATCTCGATTTCGAGTTCAAGCTCTAGCAAAACCCCGCAATTTACGGCAAACAGCCGCCTATTCAATCTTGACTTAAAAGTAAGGTTTAAGTTAAGCTGCCTACGGTTAATCATTTAGATGAAGATCTCGGCTCAAGAAGAATACGGTTTGCGCTGCCTGCTTCAGTTGGCGCGCGCTGAAATTCTGGCCGAATCGCTGACGCTTTCCCAACTCGCCCGGCTCGAAGGAATTTCTTCCGCCAACGCCGGGAAACTGATGTGGATTTTGAGCAAGGCAGGACTGGTTCAGTCGACGCGCGGTATCAAAGGCGGCTACTCGCTCGCGCGGCCCGCGTCGCAGATTCGTCTCAATCAGGTTATCAGGGTTCTGGAGGGCGAACCGGCCGAGTCGCATTGCAAGAGTTACGCGGGGGTGCTCGATGCGTGTGTGCACACCGGCGACTGCGGCATTCGTCCCGTGATCGTAGAGTTGCATCAGATCGTCGATAACGCACTCGCAGACATCACGCTGTCGCAATTGTTGGGCACGGAAGCAAACGTCGACGCCGCATTGCATCAGATTCAAGGAGTCAAACCGAAAGACAATCGAGTTTAAAGATGAGTACAGCAGAACTTTTAAGCAAACAGGAATACAAGTACGGCTTCGTCACAGACATCGAGTCGGATGTGATCCCTCGCGGTTTGTCGGAAGACACCGTTCGCTTGATCGTCGAGAAGAAGAACGAACCCGAATGGATGCTGGAGTTTCGTCTGAAGGCTTTCCGTCACTGGTTGACGATGACCGAACCGAAACACTGGCCCAACATCTCGTATCCCGAGATCGATTACCAGAACATCATTTACTACAGCGCGCCGAAACAGAAGGCGACTAAAGCGAGTCTTGACGAGGTCGATCCCGAGTTGTTGCGGACGTTTGAAAAACTCGGCATTCCGCTAACGGAACAGAAGCAGTTGGCTGGCGTCGCTGTTGATGCCGTGTTCGACTCAGTTTCCGTCGCGACGACCTACAAAGAAAAACTGAAGAAGCACGGCGTGATTTTCTGTTCGTTTACTGAAGCGATCAGAGACTATCCGGAGCTCGTGAAGAAGTATCTCGGTTCGGTCGTGCCGACCAACGACAACTTCTTCGCAGCGCTGAACAGCGCGGTCTTCTCGGATGGCAGCTTTTGTTTCATTCCGAAAGGCGTTCGCTGTCCGATGGAACTCTCGACATACTTCCGTATCAACAACGCGGAGTCGGGACAGTTTGAGCGAACGCTGATCGTCGCTGAAGAAGGCTCGTACGTTTCGTATCTCGAAGGCTGCACTGCGCCGAAGTTCGATCGCAACCAACTGCACGCAGCGGTAGTTGAGCTGATCGCACTTGACGATGCGCAGATCAAGTATTCAACAGTGCAGAACTGGTACGCGGGCGATGAAGAAGGCGTCGGCGGTATCTACAACTTCGTTACCAAGCGTGGCAAGTGTGCCGGAAGAAATTCGAAGATCTCCTGGACGCAAGTGGAAACGGGATCCGCGATCACGTGGAAGTATCCGTCGTGCATTCTGCAAGGCGATAACTCGATCGGTGAGTTCTATTCAGTTGCGCTGACCAATCACGCGCAACAGGCCGACACCGGCACGAAGATGATTCACCTCGGCAAGAACACGCGCTCGACGATCATTTCGAAAGGCATCGCGGCGGGGAAATCGAACAACAGTTATCGTGGACTCGTGAAGGTAATGCCGAAAGCTGAAGGCGCGCGCAACTACACGCAGTGTGACTCGATGCTGATCGGATCGAGCTGCGGCGCGAACACGTTCCCGTATATCGAAGTGATGAACGACAGTTCCAGCGTGGAGCACGAAGCATCAACTTCGAAGATCAGCGAGGAGCAGCTTTTCTATCTACAACAACGTGGCATCTCGCAGGAAGATGCGGTGTCGTTGATCATCAACGGTTTTTGCAAAGACGTCTTTCTACAGTTGCCGATGGAGTTTGCAGTCGAAGCAACGCGGCTGTTGGGTCTGAAGTTGGAAGGTAGTGTGGGATAAATGTTAGAGATCAGAAACTTACATGCCGCAATCGACGGTAACGAAATCCTCAAAGGCATAAATTTAACGATCAAGAAGGGCGAGATTCACGCCATCATGGGCCCGAACGGCTCGGGCAAATCTACGCTCGCAAAAGTGCTCGCCGGTCATCCGCAGTACGAGGTGACGAAAGGCGAGGTCATTTACGAAGGCCGAAACCTGTTGGAGCTGGCGCCTGACGAACGTGCTCGTGAAGGCGTGTTCATGGCGTTTCAGTATCCGATTGAAGTGCCGGGCGTTTCGAACGCGCAGTTTCTACGGCTCGCTTACAACGAGAAGCGCAAACATCTCGGCGAAGAAGAACTCGATCCACTCGAGTTTAAAGATCTGCTGAAAGAACGCGCGAAAGTTGTCGAGATGGATTCGAGTTTTATGACGCGCTCGGTCAACGAGGGTTTCTCCGGCGGTGAAAAGAAGCGCAACGAGATCCTGCAAATGGCGGTGCTCGAACCGAAGCTTGCGGTGCTCGACGAAACGGATTCCGGTTTGGACATCGATGCGTTGCGCATTGTTGCGGGCGGCGTGAACCAACTGTTGACGCCCGATAATGCCATCATTGTTGTGACTCACTATCAGCGACTGTTGAATTACATCGTGCCGCACTACGTGCATGTGCTGTCCGGTGGCCGAATCGTGCGCGAAGGTGGGAAGGAGTTGGCGCTCGAACTCGAGTCGAAGGGTTACGACTGGATTAAGACGCCGGCGCAAACGGGCACGGCAAACTTGAACGCGGCGAATTAAGCAATGGTCACTGAACTCGCAAAAACAGAGAACAATTATCAAACCTCGTTTCGCTCGGTGCGCGAATTGAGTCCGACGGTGCCGTGGTTGGAATTGGTGCGCACGAGCGCGATGGATCGTTTTGAGCAACTCGGGTTTCCAGCAGTTAAGGATGAGAACTGGAAGTACACGAACCTCGCGACGTTGGCGAAGCAGAGTTTTGTGCCGGCGAGTCGTCCGGAAAAGCTCTCGCTCGATACGGCTCGGTTCACATATCCCGAGACAGCCACAGCACACCTCGTTGTAGTTAACGGCTTTTTGTCCGAAGAACTTTCAGACAAGACGGGCTTGGAGAATGTTGTCGCGATCGACCTGTTAACCGCCGTTTCCGATGCGCGTTACAACAAGATCGCGCGCGCTTATCTCGCGCGGAATGCCGGTTACCATAACAATGGGCTCGCGGCACTGAACACTGCGTTTCTTCAGTCAGGTCTGTTTTTGTTAATTCCGAAGAACGTTAAAGCCACAACGCCAATACAAGTGACGTTTCTAACAGACGGCGAAACTGCGAGCTTCCCGCGGTTGTTGGTCGTCTCTGAAGAGAACAGTTCCGCGACGTTGATCGAGAGCTTTGTCTCGACCGGCGAACAACAGTATTTCACCAACGCGGTGACGGAGATCATCGTCAAAGAAGGTGCCCGGCTCGAACACTATCGCGTGCAGCAGGAGTCTGGTAAAGCTTTTCACACATCGCACACATCAGCCGAACTCGGACGTGGCAGCAGTTACGACACGACTTCGATCAATCTCGGTGGCCGGCTCGCGCGTCACGACATTTCCGTTGTGATGGATAACGAAGGCGCGGAGTGTTGGGTCGATGGTTTGTACCTCGCCGGTGCAAACCAACACACCGATACGCATTCAGTGATCGATCACCAGCAGCCACACTGCAACAGTCACCAGTTGTATAAAGGCATTCTCGACGGCAACGCGCGCGCGGTTTTCAACGGTAAGATTTTTGTTCGCGAGGGCGCGCAAAAGACGGACGCGATGCAGACCAACAAGAACCTGCTGTTGTCGCCGCAGGCTCGCGTCGATACGAAACCGCAGTTGGAGATCTATGCCGACGATGTCAAATGCGCGCACGGCGCGGCGGTGGGACAGATCGCTCAGGAAGAGTTGTTTTACTTGCAGGCGCGCGGCATCAATCCGGAACTCGGACGCAGTTTGCTGACTTACGGCTTTGCCGAGGAAGTGATCGAGAAGATCAAGATCGACTCGATCAAGTCTCAACTGGATGAGTTCGTGCTGCGTCAGTTGAACACGCAATTGGAGTAAGAGTTTTGAGTTCGCGTTTAGAGTACAAGCTTTAGCTTGTCTATGAAAATCCAGCCTAAAGGCTGAACTCAGAACGTGTATTCGGAGCTTTTGAGGTAGTCAATGGTACAGACGGTGGATTCAGTAGCCGCGACAAAGATTTTGGACTCTTGGGACGTCGAACGTATTCGCGCCGACTTTCCGGTGTTGCATCAAACCGTTAACGGCAAACCGCTCGTCTACCTCGATAACGGCGCTTCATCGCAAGTGCCGCAAGTGGTAATCGATCGCGGCAGCATCTATCTCGAACAGGAACATTCGAACATCCATCGCGGCGTGCATTACCTGAGCCAGCGAGCCACGACCGCGTACGAAGGCGCGCGCGAGAAAGTGAAACGCTTCATCAATGCCCGCGAGTCGCGCGAGTGCATTTTTGTCCGCGGCGCGACCGAAGGCATCAACCTCGTGATGTACGGCTACGGCCGCAAGTTTATCGGCGAGGGCGACGAGATCATCATCTCGGCAATGGAGCATCACGCGAACATCGTTCCGTGGCAGATGCTCTGTGAAGAGAAGGGCGCGCGGTTACGCGTGATTCCGATGAACGATGCCGGCGAGTTGCTGCTCGACGAGTACGACGGACTGCTGAACGAACGAACGAAGCTTGTCGGCGTGGTCCATGTGTCAAATGCGCTCGGGACAATAAACCCAGTCAAGCAGATGATTGCGCAGGCGCACAAGTATGGCGTGCCGGTGCTTGTCGACGGCGCGCAGGCTGCGCCGCACATGCCGGTCGACATGCAGGATCTCGACTGCGACTTTTACGTGTTTTCCGGTCATAAGATGTACGCGCCGACCGGAAGCGGAATCGTTTACGGTAAGGCGGAATTGCTCGAGAAGATGAATCCGTTTCAGGGCGGCGGCGACATGATCAAGACCGTCACCTTTGAAAAGACTACCTACGCGGAGTTGCCGAACAAACTGGAAGCGGGCACGCCGGCGATCGCGTCGCAAATCGGACTTGGCGCTGCCATTGATTATCTGAACACTATCGGGCGCAAACAGGCCGCGGCGCATGAAGCCGAGTTGTTACGTTACGCAACGGAACGTGTGTCTGCGATTGAAGGCGTGCGAATCATCGGCACTGCAAAAAACAAAGCCAGCGTGCTGTCGTTTGTCATCGACGATATTCACCCGCACGACATCGGCACGATCCTGGACCAGGAGGGAATTGCTGTTCGTGCCGGTCATCATTGTGCGCAACCGGTGATGCAACGATTCAACGTTCCGGCGACGGCGCGCGCGTCGTTTGCGTTCTACAACACGAAGGAAGAGATCGACGTGCTCGCGCGCACAATCGAACGCGTGATTGAGATCTTTAGTTGATTGGCCCATGTCTGAATTAAGCGAACTCTACCAGCAGGTAATCCTCGACCATAACAAGAAGCCGCGAAACTTTCGCAAGCTCGAGCACGCGAATCACAGTGCTGAAGGCTACAACCCGCTTTGCGGCGATCACCTGACGATCTATCTCGCTCTTGAAGGCGACGCGGTGAAAGAGATTGCGTTTGAAGGCTCAGGCTGTGCGATTTCGAAGGCTGCGGCGAGCATGATGACGCAGGCGGTAAAGGGTAAGAGCAGGGAACAGGCCGAGGAGTTGTTTACGGAGTTTCATTCGATGGTCACCGGCGAGCTCGATGAAGAAGTCGAGGAGAACAAATTAGGCAATCTAAAGATCTTCGCCGGCGTCCGCGAATTTCCCGTCCGCGTCAAATGCGCCACCCTCCCCTGGCACACCCTCCACGCCGCGTTGAATAACGAAGAACTAGTCTCGACCGAATAGCCATGTTCTGAGTTCAGCCTTTAGGCTGCGGCGCTCGCAAGCTAAAGCTTGAACTCATAACTGGACCCGCTTCTCTGGGCAGCCTCTGCGTCGTCTGCGCTGGGGTTATTCGTTCCCCACAAACTTTTCACCACAGACACAGGACGACGCAGAGGCTGCACAAAGAAACGCTAGCGGGTTACGGTTAGTGGCGCCGTAGCGGTCCCCACTAACCTTCCGTTCGCGTACGCCTTGAGCGTCAAAGTGTACGCGCCGGTGCAGGCGTGCTTCGGCACGTGGAACTGCTCGTTCCGCTTTCGCGTTTCTCCAGCCTTGATGGACAACGGCCCGCCGATATCGATCACCGCGCTGCCGCACGGGCTCGAGTAGCGCAACACAAACCAGACCCACAATCTTTCCCCAGTGTTATTGGTGAACGCGAAGTCGAGGGTCGCATGTTTGCCACGCTTCACCGTGCCCGGTGAAGTGAGCGAGACTTTCAGGCCGCCACCACTCGTAACCGTGAACGTCGTCGTCGCGGTCCTGGTGTTTCCGGCGGCGTCGGTCGCGGTAATCGTGATCGTGTGCGCGCCGACTCCGACCATCGTACCGGCGATCGGACTCTGGCTAAGTGTAACTGGTCCACAGTTGTCGCTGGCGGTTGTGTTCGCGAGTACGTTCGGAATAGATGCTTGACCATTCGGTCCTGCGTTAGCGCTCATCGGCGCGGGTGCAGTAACGGTGGGTACGGTGTTATCCATGACTCTCACTGTTTGCGTCGCCTGCGTTGAGTTGCCGGCGGCGTCAGTAGCGGTGTAAGTGATCGTAGTTGTCCCGACCGGGAAGATGTTGCCCGAAGGAACTCCACTGCGTGCGACGCTCACGCTGCCGGCGTTGTCAGCCGCAGTTGCGCTGCCGAGTTGTGCGTCGGTAACGAGAGTGCCGCACGAAGTGGCGCCGGCGCCTGTGTTGGCGGTGACGTTCGCCGGCGCCGTAATTGTTGGTACGACTGTGTCGTTAACCGTGATCGAAACAGTCGCTTCAGCGCTCGTGACCGGCGAGGCCGAGTCGTCGCCGTTGTCGAGAACGGTGAACTTGAAGCTGTCCGATCCGGCGTAGTCTGCGTTCGGCGCGTAGCTCAAGCTGGCGCCACTGCCGGACAAAGTGCCGTGAGTTGGACTGGCTGTGACCTCGAAAATCAAATTAGCAGCCGCAGTCTCAAAGTCGCTTCCGTTCAAAGTGATCGACACAGACGTGTTGCTGTTCGTCGTCACTGACTGACTATCAGCGACCGGCGCATCGTTCACGGGAAGCACCACGACATTCACGGTCGAGATGTTTGAGTCGTGACTGCCATCGTTGACGCGGAAAGTAAAACTATCCGAGCCGTGGAAGTTCGCTGCCGGCGTGTAGTTGAATGTTGGTCCAACTCCGGACAGCACACCGTTCGCCGGCGAGGTCACGATCGTATAAGTAAACGAAGGTGATAGACTCGGACTCACCGCGTTCAGCGTGATTCCAACCGGCACGTCTTCATCCGTCGTCGCGGCCTGATTCTCCGTGCCCGGCGGATTGTTTCCGTCAACACCCGCCTCGATCGAGTTTTCAATCGCGTCCGGCACGTTGGCAAAGAAGTCGTAACCAGTCAGCGCTTCGACCGCGTCGACAGTGGTCAGATACGCGTGCCAATCGCTGTTGATACTGTTCTGGTTGGGCATGATCACCGCGATCGTTCTCGCCGCTGCACTCACGCGCGAAACGTCGTCGTCGCCTACCGGCAACACCAGCGCGACTTTCCACGTGAAGGCCGGAACCGTCACGTGACCATTCGCGATCGTGTTCGCGGCACCATTGTCACCAGAACCGCCAACGCCGGCTGGACCAGCAATCACGTAAACCTCATTTGGTCCTAACAACGTGCGCAGGAAGTTTTCGAGATCCGCCCACGGACCCTGATTGTTGTTTGGCGCTTGCGGCACCATGTTCGACATCAGAAATGTTTCCTGATTGAGCGGGATCGAAGCCGGATTATCGCGGTCGGCGTTTGGTGTCATGTGGCCGCGATCGAATCCGGACGCGAAGTAGTCAGTCGACTGCACGCGATACCAATCCGGCAGGACAGCGGGATCGGCACGGAAGGTGTCATTGCGCGGCAGACTTCCCGTCCAGTCAGTTTCCAAATGCCAACTGACCCAGTTTGGCGTTCCCTTGTCGCGGTTGTAGGAGAGCGAGAACGACGGCTTCTCCATCAGGTAATTGTTTGGTTGTGAAAGATCGACAACTGCATTCGAAGGATTACCCAGCGTCAGGTGCACGCTCGGTGGATGGGGCGCGGGGGCGCCTGCGGCCACGACAGTGAACGTCCACACGTGATCCGCAAAGAGCGTGTCGGAGTTTTCGGGACCGTCGTCGAAATCCCGATCGCGAACGTTTGTGTGCACGATCGTGACAGTGCACTGTTCGCCAAACTGGAAGCCCGTGTTCGGCGTGATGTGATAACCCTTCGAGCCGTTGTAAGACGCGACGGTCGCACTGTTGTGCGTACCCGTATTGGTGCAGGTGATGTCGAACCACGAACCAACCACGTCAACAGGTTCACTGAAATCAACCGTGATTGTCGCATCGTAAGGCACGTTGAATCCGTCAGAGATCGGATCGGTGCCGGCCACCCAC
>DATNJO010000745.1:0-3697 GCA_035603895.1 Pyrinomonadaceae bacterium | reverse complement strand
GGCGATTTTTGTTGGCAAAGCATCGGGCCCTGTTTGGGCCATCGCCAGCGAGAAATCTTTCAACGCCTCCAGCGAAGAGGTCGTAGCTTGCTCGAGGGGGACGTCAAACTTCTGGATCGAGATGAGCGATTCCCCCAGTTTCTGTCTCAATTCAGTTGACGCTTCGCCGAGAGCCCGGAGTACGCGTTCTTTGCTTTCTACTTCCGTCTGCGTCCCTACTAACACCTGTCCCGTTCGCGGGTCGATCGCTTCGAGCGTCAAGTAGTAATGTGCTCCCAGCGGTGCAATCGAACCTGTGAGCATCGCTTTGACACCTTCGCGCTGGCAAATCTCCCGCGCGATTTCCGGCACCAAGCGTTCAGCGGGTGAGCGCTTCATATAACCGAGCGTCTCTCTGACGCGTGCGTCCGAGAAGACAGTGAAAAACGGCGACTGCTCCACTTGCATCACCAGCGCCTGCCTGAGTGTGCCATCAAAGTTTGTATCGCCAGTTCTGTTGTCGAAATCAGCGATCAGAATTGTGTCCTGATCGGTCAATACAGGCGCGCGACTCGGTTTGAAGTAGAAGAAGTACAGTGCTGCCGCAACGACGATCAGCGTTGCGAGCATAATTGCTGATCTACTTGTTCCGATCGTTAAGCGCAGCGGTAAGCTGGTCGCAACTCGCCGTTCCATCCGTGCTTCCAACTCAAGCTCACGCGCGAAATCGGACAGATCAGTCAAAAGCGCCTTGATCGTTTGATAACGTTCGTTTCTATTCTTGCGTAGCGCTTTGGAGATAATCCGTTCAAGTTCCACCGGCACTTCCGACTTCGAACTTACAAATGGCAAACAGCCCGTCACCATCTCGTAGATCACCACACCGAGGCTAAAAACATCAGACCGCGCGTCTACCGGCATCCCGCGCCCCTGTTCAGGAGACATATAACTGATCGTGCCCATAACCTTGTCTGGCTCGGTGTTTATGAAAGAGCGCGCTGTCGAGCTGGTCGAGGTTGAAGGCAGTTCCTCGGTTAGTTTGGCAATGCCGAAATCTAAAACTTTGACGATGCCATCGTCGCGGAGCATGATGTTTTCAGGCTTGATATCTCGGTGTACGATTCCGGCGGCATGAGCAGCAAGAAGCGCACGTGCGACTTGAATGGATATGTCAAGCACTTGATCGAGCGGCATCGGCGCGGTTTCCATTTGCTGGCGCAGCGTTCGACCGTCAATAAACTCCGTTACAATGAACTCTCCTGATTTGCTCTGGCCAACTTCGTGAATGGTAATGATGTTCGGATGGTTCAAGGCTGAAGCGGCTTTTGCTTCACGTGTGAATCGGTGCATTCGATCAAGATTAGCCGCGACTTCGGCCGGGAGAAGCTTTAGCGCAACTTCTCGATCGAGTTTAGTATCCCGTGCAAGATACACTTCTCCCATCCCACCTGCGCCGAGCAGCGACTTGATCTCATAGTGGCCGAGACTACAACCGACCATGTCTCTTTGTCTGTCATCTGCCAGGATCTGTGCCGCAATCTCAATGGCGGGGGATTCGAGGAAGCTTTCAGCCTGCAAGTGAGAGGCAAGCAGCGATTCGAGTTCATGACGTAATGTCTTATCGTCACAGCAGTTTTGCACGAGGAATACTGAACGCTCCGCTTCATCAAGTTCCAGCAACGAGTGATAGAGCTTGACGATTTGTCCATGTCGTTCAGGAGTCAATGCCGAACTCCACTCAACTCGCGATGGAGCCATGCTTTGGCCAGACTCCAGTCGCGTCTGACTGTACCTTCAGAGATATTGAGTACCTGGGCAGTTTCATTGAGACTCAATCCCCCAAAAAACCGAAGTTCCACCACCTGACTCTGCCGCGCGTCGAGAGAGGCCAGAGTTTTCAGCGCATCGTCAAGGGCAATCATCTCCTCACCTGTGTCACGTGAGACGACCAGCGCTTGATCAAGAGACACTTTTGGCGCCGCTCCGCCAGCCTTGAGGTTATGCCGGCGGCGCGCAAAATCGACGAGGACGCGTCGCATCAGTTGCGCCGCAATCGCAAAGAAGTGAACACGGTTCTGCCAATGCACGCGGCTCGAGTCGATCAGGCGCAGATAAGCTTCATTGACCAGCGCGGTGGTTTGTATCGTTTGGCCAGGACGCTCACGACGCATGTAGCGCTTCGCGATGCGATGCAGTTCATCATGGACAAGTGGGATCAATTGATCGAGTGCTGAAGATTGTCCGCGACTCCAGGCGAGCAACAGGGAAGTAATTTCCGCAGGTGAGTGCTTGGTCATCCAACCCTCCTCGGGTAGAGATGCTCTATGAGTAAGTGCGGTGAGGTTACCACACGCAAGGCCATCTTGCTATCAAACCCGGATTCTCTCCAATAAGAAAATTTGCGTTAGCAGTTTCCGAGACGAATTTCGCCTTAATACATGAAAGCTCGGCCAATTAGACCGAGCACACTCTCGAAAGGACTAAGACAATGGCAGACACCAATACACCTCAATTCAGCAATGGGATTGCTCAATCTGGTCGGACTGCCAAAAGGAGAACTCACCATGGAAAAATCGAAGAGATCGAAGTTCGATCCTGAAGATCTCGAACTTCTCACGTCCGTCGTGGCGGCGATCCCTAATTTGACGGAGATCACTCACGCGACAAAATTAGTAAACAAGCGCCTAAAGTATCCCATCCACAATCGCAGCGAGATCCTGAAGGTGTTCGATGGCAAGAAAAACTTTCGTCTTGGAGATCGAGGTTTGTCAGTGCCTCACGTCGAACAGTTTCTATCGGAGAAATTCTTCCCGATCGACTCCGAACGAGATCTAATTTGTAAGCTCCTTATCGCTTTTCAGATCGGGGATATCTATCACAACGAGGAGCTGAGCCAACAAACAGTACAAACTGACGCGCCAGCTTCGATTCTTCCTGGTCCAACTTATAACCCCGCAGCTTATGCAAAGCTCCGTGGTGCCCAAAAGGAGGTAAAGTGACATGCCAGGACCAATACGAAGCATCTTTTGCCCCGCCAATCAGTGGACTCAGGTTGAATGGACCGTTAACTTACCATTTCTTATCAGGCGCTGGAACGCTCCGGGTACGACCGTGCGATGGCGCTGGTTCTCGTCCGGTCCTCCGTGGTACTGGGAGGGGACATTTGCGGGCAGCGCTTGTATCACTTTTGGCCCAGGCTTTTACACAAGTTTGGAGTTCAATCCCACGACACCTGTAACAGTAACCTGGGAGCCTTGTTAGGCCCGTTAACAAACGAAGCCCTCTCCAATTAAGGAGAGGGCTTCAATTCCGCTTTCTCACTTCAATCATTAGGCTCGAAGATGACCGAAAAACAAACCATAGCCATCGATGTCTTCGATCACGAAGCCTCTGAGACCATCAACATTGTCCCCTGGAGGCACTGAGAAGCGAACCCCACGCGAAGCGAACTCCGCTGCCAACGCGTCTGGATCAGCGACCTCAATATAAGCATCCCAACTAAAGGCTGGTTTACGGTTGTAGTTTGGGACCGGTTCGACGACGACTTCTTTGCCGTCCAGGATCTCGCCCAGTGCCTTGAACATAATCATCGCCCCATCACGGCGGACAATCCCGAAAAATTCGTCGTCGGGTGTTGGGCCTCGAAACGTAACTTCAAAACCCAACATGTCGCGGTAGAACGAGAGCGTTGCCGGGACGTCGGCGACGATAAAGAAGG
>DATNJO010000744.1:0-3651 GCA_035603895.1 Pyrinomonadaceae bacterium | reverse complement strand
CGAAGACGATTCGCTACTAACAACCGGTTCGACAACTTCGGTTTCAAGAGCTTCCTCGCGCCGTGCTTTGCGCGACCGCAGCATGTCCAGACAAACGCGGCCAACAACAGTTGTCAGCCAGCCTTCAATATTCCGAATACTCTCCGCATCGGAGCGGCTGAGCCGGAGCCACGCTTCCTGCACTGCGTCGTCTGCTTCACTGGCATCTCCAAGCATGCGGTACGCCACCGCGCGCAGGTGGCCTCTGCTTGCCTCGAAAATGCTTGCTAATTGATCCGGTTGAGTCATCTGTCACATTCCGCGTTTGTGATTCGTCATAGTGGTGACGAACGAAACTTAGCAAATGTGACAGGAGAAGCAATCATGCAAGCAAGAATAACGAATCCCGCAATGTTAATGCCCGATGCGATGCAGGCCATCATGGCACTCAATGCGACTGTAGAAAAGAGCAGTGTACCGGCAATAGTTATCCATTTGGCTCACATGCGAGCCAGCCAGATAAACGGTTGCAGCGTTTGCGTTGACTTGGGTTGGCGCATGTTGAAGAAAGCCGGCGAGAAAGATGAACGCATTTTTGCGGTGGCGGCTTGGCGGGATGCACCTTACTTCACTGATGCCGAGCGCGCGGCGCTCGCGTTGACGGAAGCCGTGACGCGTCTCAGCGATCGGTCAGACCCGGTGCCCGACGAGATTTGGGACGAGGCCGCGCGCCACTACGACGAACCGCAACTCGCCACGTTAGTGCTTTCGATCGCGTTGACTAACGTCTGGAACCGTTTCAACGTGGCGACCAGACAGGTCGCAGGCGAATGGTTGAAGTCGGCCACAGAGTTACACGGATGAACACGGACTATTTCGGCGAGATTGAACGCCGCAAGTAAAAGAGCAGATCGGTTGACGGCGGGTCGATGCCGAGTTGACGGATCATTCCGACGACTTGTCCGCGATGCAGCGTTGCGTGATTCACGACGTGCTGCATCTGATCAACAAGCGGCATCGAACTCGCGTCGCCGCTGAGAAGCTTGAAGTGAAGTTCAGCAGCGAGACGTTCTTCATCAAGCTCGGTGACAAACCGCGTGCGCCGATCGCGAACGGCAGCCCAACGCTCTTTCAAAGCCGGCAGATCGGCGCACGCCTCGCAGGTCCACGAAGCCCACGCTTCTGCTTTACCCGGTGAGTGGCCGTGCCATCTTTCCACCCAGATCCATTCCGCCCCCGCCATGTGCAACAGTGTTCCATAGATCGATCCGTGACTAATACCGGTTTCGCGACGCAGGCTTTCATCGGGCAAGTTCGCGGCGGCTTCCATTGCCAGCTCGTTGGCCCATTCCATGTATTCGAATTGACGTTTGATATCTGCCAGGTTCATTGTATCTCCATTATGAAGTTTGCCAGGATTGTGTTTCTAGTCGCCGGAATTTACGGCTTGATCGTGTTCCTCCCATCGTATTTCATGGAAGCGCAAACGGGACGAGATTATCCGCCACCAATCACTCACCCGGAGTACTACTACGGTTTTGCAGGTGTGGGTGTTGCATGGCAACTCGCGTTTCTCGTGATCTCGCGTGACCCGCTACGCTTTCGCCCGTTGATGCTCCCATCGATCGTCGAGAAGGTGAGTTTTGGCATCGCCGTTGCGGTGCTGTACTTGCAACAGCGTGTTTCGACTTTCATGCTCGGCGCCGCAATGGCCGACTCGTTGTTGGGCGTCCTATTCATCGTGGCGTTCTTGAAGACAGGCAGGCCAACTGATTCATAAAAATTTATTCAGTGTAGTGTCGATTTCGCCAAACTCGTGCGTCGTAAGGTTGAAGGCGAATTTTAATATAAGGAGCGGAAGTCATGAAATACATGTTGCTGATTTACCACGACGAACAGGGCTGGAATTCGATTAGCGAGGCAGAACGCCAGCAAATCTTCCTTGAATACAGGAAGTTAAGAGGCGAACTCGAAGCAAACGGGCGGTTTGTAACCGGATCGCAGTTGCAACCAATCACGACCGCCACAAGCGTGCGCGTACGCGATGGCAAGGAATTGATTACTGACGGACCGTTCGCCGAAACACACGAACAACTCGGCGGGTACTTCCTCGTGGAAGCCAAGGATCTCGACGAAGCAACCAGCATCGCCGCGCGGATTCCCGCAGCGCGAACCGGCACGATCGAAGTCAGGCCACTGGTTGAGATGGCTGCCCAAGCCCCGGCGTAAGCGATTTTGAGAAGCGGGCGTTGCACGCGACCGGCGATTGTGCAACGCTCGCTTCGATGTCGCAGGCGAGCGAAACACTCGAACAAGTCTTTCGCGAAGAGTACGGGCGGATCATCGCCATGCTGATCCGCCAGTCAGGCTCGTTCGATCTCGCCGAGGAAGCGCTGAACGAAGCGTTTCTGAACGCCGTCGCTACGTGGGAACGCGATGGTCCACCTCGCAATCCCGGCGCGTGGCTCACCACCGTCGCGCATCGACGACTGCTCGACGCACTCCGCCGCGACAAAACTCGCACCGACAAGCAGCCGGAGATCGAGTACGAAACCACTCGGCTGCAACCACACGCCGAACCAGAATCGATCGAGGAAACAGTGGAGTATCCGGACGATCGCTTACGTTTGATCTTCACCTGTTGCCATCCGTCGCTGGGCCGCGATGCTCAGGTTGCACTGACGCTGCGCACACTCGGCGGCCTCACGACAACCGAGATCGCGCACGCGTTTCTTCTACCCGAAACAACGTTGGCCCAGCGGCTCGTGCGTGCGAAACAAAAGATTCGCGTCGCTGGCATTCCTTACGAAATTCCCGCGCTCGAACGTCTCAGCGATCGCCTTGCTGCCGTGCAAGCCGTGCTTTATCTGATCTTCAACGAAGGTTACGCGGCGAGTGCCGGTGCGAAGCTCGTGCGCAACGACCTGTGCGCGGAAGCGATTCGCTTAGGACGCGTGCTTTGCGAGCTGTTGCCAAACGAACCGGAAAACGCGGGGCTGCTTGCGTTGATGTTGTTGCAGAACTCACGCCGCCGAGCGCGTGTGAACGATCGCGGCGAACTGGTTACGCTCGAAGAACAGGATCGTTCGCTTTGGGACCGCAAAGAAATCGAAGAAGGTTTACGTCTGGTAACAAAAGCCCTGGCAATGGGTCGCGTTGGTAAGTATCAACTACAAGCCGCAATCGCCGCGGTCCATTGCGAAGCAAACACTGCCGCTGAAACTGACTGGCCGCAGATCGTCGCGCTTTATGAAGAGTTGATGCGCATCTCCTCGTCTCCGGTGATTGCATTGAATTACGCCGCGGCAGTTGCGATGGCTAAAGGCGCTGAAAACGGTCTGCGTTTGATCGAGGCGGCCGGCGCCAGCGGTACGCTCAACAACTATTACCTCTTTCACGCAGCGCGCGCCGACCTCTTGCGCCGCCTGAATCGTTTCCCTGAAGCATGTGCGGCTTACGAACGCGCACTCGCACTCACCACCAATCAAATCGAACAAAACTACATCCGCCGCCGGTTGGACGAGACGACTACTGTCCACTGATCCACTCCGTTTTGAGTTCAGCCTTTAGGCTGCTCCTGGACAGACAAGCTAAAGCTTGAACTCAAAACTCCCGCCCCGGGTGGTCCTAAACACGCCAAAAGTTCGCGTTAGAGGAATGAGAGGCAAGAGG
>DATNJO010000743.1:0-12698 GCA_035603895.1 Pyrinomonadaceae bacterium | reverse complement strand
TGGCGTGTAGTTCGTGCCCTCCCTTAGCAGGTGGAGGAACCTGTCCTCCTCCAGCTCCAACCAGTCAACAAAATTCACTCAGCGGTCCAGGTAGTTTTGGAGTGGCGATGTCCGGCTTCACACATTGTTGATTACGACTTCGCTGGTACGTCCCGAAGACTCAATTTGTTGCCGGCGGCTCGACCTCTCGAGCCGCCGGGACATTTATGTCCACGAAGTGGGCACAAAAAAACGCGCCCCGCGAACGGAGCGCGCTCTTTATCCTACATAGAAACCAAAGATGCCTGCGGTCTTCTCTCTCTTATTCCTCTTCCCGTCTGTAGCAGGTCTCGACGCCCGCGTCGCTCAGGCAGATGAAATCTTTACCGTATTCATCGGTCTTAAAACCGAATTCCACCGATTTTTTCGTCGGGGTCTTCAACTCTGACCTGTTCGAATTCGGAAAGCACGAATACACGTTCTTCCAGAGGTCGCGCGAGGGGTTCAGAAAGATGGTGGTACCGTCAACCATGTAGCGGCCGTTGATCTCATTAAAAAGGCTCGTTGTGCAGCCAAACATCGTGGATTCCATGTAGCCTACGAATGTATAGGTGCCGTCTGCAGCAAACTTGTAGGAGAATGTTTTGCCGCGACGGTTCTTTGTCTGGCCGGTGACGGTGTTGACCTCATTGATCATTCCCAAGCCGCCCGTTTTCCAGTAACCAACAACCGAACGCTGCGCGCTCGCCGTTACCCCTTGCGATACGATGATTCCGAGAACCAATACAAAACCAAGCATCAACTTCGCCATACGTTTCTCCTCGTCAAGTTATCCGATCAGCGAACCGAAGCTCGCCATTACCAAATAACGCGCAGAAACATCTGAAAAAGTATCCGCGTAACCGGCTTGCATCCCTACTGGCCGGCGATGTTGCTCGCCAGGACGATTGGACCAGCAATGCCTCGCGCCAGCATTGAGAAACGCGGTGGCTGCAAACGGATCAACTTAGGAGTGATTGAGACTCGAATTGGAGCGTTCTGGAGCGACGGGACGAATGAGCTTGAGGCGTAAGTTATTGAAAGGAATGGTAGGCGCGTGGGGATTTGAACCCCAGACCCCTACCCGTGTCAAAGCAACGCTCTACCCTCATGAACCTCAATAATATCGGGCATTTCTCAAATATTAGTAGCCCACCCGACCAATTGCCCGACCAATTCAAATGGCGAAACGGAGGAGTGTCAGTTGGGCTGACGCCCGGGGGTTGGGACTGCTCCAGAGTCCTCGGCCGGCCCACCCCCATTGTGACCTATTCCCACCCTCACGCGATTGCTGGAGAATCCGTGCACGGTAAGGCGAACCAACACGTCTCCGATGTCTCCTATGCCGTCGTTCAGTCGAACGATCACGCAACTGAGCCAATCGAATCCCGCGACCTTTCTGACCTGCTCGACGGTCAACGGATAAATACGGTGAGACGCATCCTCAGCATCGACTGTTACTATCGTGAGGTCTTCGCCAGGCAGGATGTCCAGTTTCATAGCGAAGAGCATTATTCGCGTGCGCTTATCAACTCCCCACTGAACTGCTGAGGTAAGCTGAAAGGGATCGCGCCGCCATTCAACTGAATCCAGAGCTATTGCAACTCAAATCTCAACCAGACTGACGGAAGATACACTCACAGTCGCAGACAACCTGGGCCGCGTGATTGTAGTTGACCTCCGTCGCAACTGCTCGATCCGCAACTTTCGCATCTAGCCACAAAAGGCACAAAGCTCAAAAAGAAATCAATCAAATCAGCGATGTGCTTTTGCGCCTCTTTGTGGCTAACTAATTTTGATCCCGAAACAAGTTGATGTTACAAACCGTGTTAGCCCAAAGTAGTAGTGTCACCTTTCTCCAAAGTTGAAATGTCACCTTTGTGGTAGTGAAGAAGCATCTTCAACACGAAAGATGCGGAGCAGGTGGATCCCCTGCTACCGATGAGCCAAAGAGAGCTAACGCCATTAGAAGTAATCCAACGAATCAAGCGCAAGACGCTTAAACAATGGCAGCGGCAGAGATGTTGTCACTCTCAGTGCGTCAGGTAAAACGGTTGTGCAAAGCTTACCAGGCCAGTGGCGCCGCGGGGCTGATCTCCAAACGACGCGGCCAGCCCTCAAACAATCGGCTATCAGAGCAGACGTCAAACAAGCACGCCAGTTGTTGCATAGCCGCTATCATGACTTTGGGCCGACGCTGGCGACGGAAAAACTAGCCAAGAGGGCGTGTCGCTGAGTGTTGAGACCGTACGGCAGTTGCTGATTGGCGAAGGACTCTGGAAAGCGAAGCGTATTCGTCGCCATGTGATTCACCAGTTGCGTGAACGTCGTGCCCGGTTGGGAGAGCTGGTCCAGATCGACGGTTCACCACATGATTGGTTCGAGGGCCGGGCTCCCAAGTGCACGCTGTTGGTGTTCGTCGACGATGCCACTTCACGATTGATGTACCTACAGTTTGTGGAAGCGAAACGACCTTCAACTACTTCGCGGCGGTGTGGTCATACCTGAGCGAGTTTGGTAAACCGCTGGCCTTCTACAGCGATAAGTTTGGTGTTTTCCGCGGAAATATACCCAATGCGCTGTCGGGCACTGGTCTGACGCAGTTTGGGCGCGCTCTCAAAGAGTTGGACATCGAGTTGATCTATGCGCACTCACCGCAGGCCAAAGGCCGGGTGGAACGCGCCAATCAGACGTTGCAGGATCGACTGACCAAAGAGTTGCGCTTGCGTGAGCTTTCTTCGCTGGACACAGCCAACGCTTACTTGTCGGAGTTTATCGCCTCTTACAATCAACATTTTGCCGTAGCGCCACGGTTGGCGGAATCAGCGCATCGGCCGTTGGGCAAAAGCGATGACCTCGATCGCGTGTTGACGCTTTGCGAGCGGCGGACGTTAAGCAAGAACCTGACGCTCTCCTATAACAACGTGATCTATCAGATCAAAACCCGGCGCTCTGCTTACACGATGCGCAAAGCTCAAGTGGAAGTGCGCGAGAATCATAGGGAGAGATCACCATCGAATATAAGCAACGGCCACTGGAGTACACCATTTACAGCGAACAAGAACAGCAACAAGCAAAGGTTGTAGAGGCGAAGTTGCTTCAGCCGGCTGCCACTCGAGCGGCAGCCAGGCCGAAGCAAAAGCGTGGTCCGCTACCGCTGTCGCATCCCGGGCGTCGGTTCGACCTCAGTGAGAACTCGATCCAAGCGCGCGAGTGCCGTAGCGAACTTTGCATCTTGCGCAAGTAGAAAGGTGACATTTCAACTTTGGGTTTACAAGTCAATTCGAACCGTTGACTTTTGTCTGGAACAGGCATAATCTCCCGCCGTTTATCGAAGGCTGACCTCTGCATCCTCTACTCGCTGTATCAGGCCTTCATTACTTCAACAATTCTCTTCTTCGGAAGGAGACTCCCATGTCATCAATTACTAACGACCAACTTAAAGCAACAGGAACCGCTCAAGTAATAGCTATTCTTGAATCAGCCCCACCACCTACAGGAACCCTCGCAGCCGCAGGCGGTGTTGCTTTGGCCTCGGTTACAGAAACTCCTCAACTCGCAGGACTGGAGAATTACTTTGTAAGGCAGGAAGGTCAGAATCATGAACTCGCCTCGGCGGGGATGCTTAATGTCGCCGCGCTCGCAAGCACTGGATCAAGCTCGGCATCCCGCTCCCGCCGTGCCAGGCCCGCACCGGATGTACTCACCTTTCCGAATCTGGGTGTCATTTTAGGTACCGTAAATCGTGAAGGTCTCCAGGGATTGCGAGCAGACGAGCGTGTTAAGAAGGTAGTCGGAGCTCCACAGTTTAGTCTTATCAAACCAGTGGCAGCAGCCGATGCAAAGCTCTCTTCGAAGAACACCTGGGGCATCGAGTTTTTGAAAGTGCCAAAGCTCTGGGATCAAGGGTTATCCGGGAAAGGCATCATTGTCGGTCATCTCGATACGGGCGCCGACGGAAAACATCCAGCACTGAAAGGGGCCTTCGCTTCTTTTGCCGAATTTGATTCTTTTGGAGTGCAGGTGACGCCCGCTCCCAAACCTCATGATACGGATGACCATGGAACGCACACTGCCGGGACCATAGCGGGGAGACCGATAAACGGCCGCTCGATTGGAGTGGCGCCTAAGTCGTTATTGGCAAGTGCTATTGTCATCGAAGGCGGTAACGTTATTGCCCGGATATTGGGTGGAATGGATTGGGCCATCTCAGAAAATGCTCGAATCTTGAGCATGTCTTTGGGACTGCGCGGCTTCGTGGATGACTTCCTTGATATCACGCGGATTCTTCGCTCAAAGAACATTCTTCCCGTGTTTGCTGTTGGCAACGAAGGACCTGGTACTAGCCGCTCTCCAGGAAACTATGCTGAATCCTGCTCTATTGGTGCTCATGATGTAAACGGAAGGATTGCGAACTTTTCATCAAGTCAGAAATTTATTCGAACTGATGATCCGATTGTTCCGGACATCGTCAGTCCAGGAGTAGATGTCATTTCGGCCAAACCGGGGGGAGGATTTCAGTCGTTGAACGGCACGTCGATGGCAACTCCACACATCGCAGGTTTGGCGGCTCTGCTTTTTGAGGCTAAACCGAGCGCGACAGCAGCCGACGTTGAAAAAGCTCTTTTTGGTTCAGCACGACTTGGATCTATTGCGCGACCCCGAGGAAACCGCGGCATTCCTAACGCTATTGTTGCCCTAACAATGTTAACCGGGACGCCGCTCGGTGGATCTACGAAGGGAAGTAAAGTGAATATTACCGGAAAGAAATCTTCTGGGAAAAAAGCGAAGAAAGCAACCAAGAAGGCAGCCAAGACGGCTAAAAAGAAATAGTAGTCCCTGGATAACTTTTACTCGCGCGAGTGAAACTACCTGGCAGACTTGCGGGCAGATCTTTTGGATGCAACTCGACTGGGTTTTTTCTTCGGCGTTGCCTTAGTCGTTCGCTCTTGAATGTTGTGGCCCGGCGCATTTCTAATGGGTTGGATCAAGGCGCTTCCAGGTTGTTGGTTAGCCATGATGGAACGGACTTCAGGCTGTTCTATTAGATGCTCAATGAAGGACGGGTGCGCCGACACGACAAATGATCCTAGATTCCGGAACACGTTATATCGAGATGGTGCTTCTCCTGATTCTTTTTTGACGCGTTCCAATAGTCGATTAGTGAGTTCTTCCATGCGTTCCGCCTGGGGAACGATTTGAGAAGGATCCTCGGGTTTTAGTCTCACGACGGCCTCGACCAACTTTTCGTCGGTCGCGGCCGTTTTGAGTTGCTTCACCAACTCGGTATCAGTCTTTGCTCTCGATGAAGAACGCGCCTTTGAAGACTTTTCTAACAATTGAACCTCTTGCATTCCGGGAGAGAGAACTAGGCCAGTTTCACGCCGCCGCTGTGGTAAACCTCTACTGGGAATCCTTGAAACTTTTTGGGAATGTCTAAAACTTTTTTAGAGTCCCGTCGAGCGACACCGATGCAGATAACTCTTTTGCCTTTGCGCAGCTCTGTTGAAATGCTCGTAACGTTTTTGTCGAGCATTAGACGTTGTTCTAATTTACGTTTTGCGTCTTGGATTCTCATACTTCACCAGTAGCATAAGACACATCGAGATTATGTCAAGCAATGAGTTGCAATCTTAAATCTTGCCACCAAAATAGGACAATTATTTCTTGAGTTTCCATTTCAGCTGGGAATCCGGTCCGAATAGATAACGAATATTGTTTGCGTATGAGACTGAAGCAATATTATCCGTCGCCACGCATAAACCGCAGATCTTCTTACTCTTTAGATCGACCAGAGCAGCGCCGGAATCCCCCTCCTCCATTTTGCAAGTTGTTTTGATCTGTTTGATGAATAGCAACGGTTCGTCGTCGTACGAGGTTTGGAAAGTGGCGTCAAGCGATTGTATCTCGCCTTCAGTATAACCGGTCGTTCTGCCGACCTTGGCAACTCTCATCCCTTCGACCGCCTTAGTGAATCCGTTCCATTTCCCGATTGCTTCTATATTAAACAGGTCTGCTTCAGCGGGATTTCTCGGAGTGAGGCACGCAAAGTCCACCAAATTACCACCTTTCTCATACGGGAAGAATTCGAGTAGGTTACCTATAGTGTTTCTCGACCCCCGATGGTCCAGGCGACCTGGTTGTACAATTCGCTCACCCTTGCGAGCATTGGGATTAGCCAGGACATGATAATTAGAGACCCCGATAACTCCTTTCTCGACCAGCTCAACCCAAAAGCCCAGAGTACCAGTGACTTTTTCCTTGGCATTTCCAACGCTTAGGCCGCCGGAGACTGGCCTCTTCCTGTCAATATATACTCCCCGCTTCGCACGAGCGCACAAAGATATTCCACCTGACTCCTCAACATCGGTTCGGATTTTGTTCTTCCCTGAAAACCCGCCCTTCTTCGGATCAAATGCGGGCAGCTCCGGCGGGATGTTGAAATGTTGACCCCTCCTCAATTGAGAACGACTCTTCTTTTTTACAACAATGAACGTGATCGTTGGGACATCAGTCGCTTTACCTTCGACGTATTTGAATTGCGTACAGATTCCAACAATATTCCCATCAGAGACTATGGAGCTCCTCAAGTCTGGAGGTAGAATGTCCCGCCAGCTTAGTGCAGATTCATCTTCAGGAAAGAACAGGAATCGTTGAAACGCTTCGGTTGTAACAGCTATGTCTGTGAGTGTCTGCATGATGTTCTCCTATCTATTTGAGCTATCGTCACGCGTACTGCAAACAACGGCATTGTCAATCGATTCTCTTCAACTCATGACCTGCAGCTCGACGGACGTAATCACTAGGATCGTCCTCGGCTGCACTGTTCAGCGCATCTTCACTCAGTTTTTTCATATGATTCGTTTGGTGCAACTGAGAGCTCAGCGCGCCAATCGCAAAGACAGCTTCCTTTCGTACTCTGAAGTGGGCATCTCTTAAGGCTGCGATTAGGTCATCTAAAGCGCCAACGCTCAGCGACAGGGCCAGCGCCTCCACCGCAGCGCGCCTCACGCGCCATTCCGAATCTGTTCTTAGCGCGCGCACCAGGGAGCGTTGTGCATCGACAACTTCCGGAGGAACGATCCCGAGACACTCTGCGGTGGCAGTTCGGACATTTAGGCTACGATCAACCGCTAGTACGTCTTCAAGGTCCTCAGCGGTTGCAGTATCTAAGTGGTTAGCGATCTGCCCCAGCGCCTCTACCGACGCAAAGCGGACAAGCCAATGCTCGGTTGGATCCTTTGCTCGCTCGCCTAAAAGAGTAGCGGCGTTGCCGGCACAAAATCGTCCGAGTACCTCTGCAGCCAATCTACGAGCTTGCCACTCCTTGTCATGCTCAAGAGCAGACAGTAAGTTAGCAATCAGTTCTTCCGTGGGCTGTAAAGCTTCCAGGCTACGACTTCTGACTCTCCCTCCGGAGGTTCGCATTCTCTCGAGAGTACGTTTGGTGCCGCCTGGATCCTTAAGTTTTGCCAGCGACTCATCTATCAGAATTCTGATTCCCTCGACCCGTTCCTTATTGAAAAGATCCTTGAGTGTCCTAATAGTTTGCTTCTGAATACCGGTGTTCCTCACGGCTAAGTTACGAAGCGAATGAATAGCCGCTCGTGCGATCATTGGAGAATCAGAGTTGAGACTCTCGCAAACCAGATCATAAAAACTTGCGTCACCAACCAGTCCAATTCGGTGAAGTGTCGCAGACAACACCGTTGGACTTTCATCTTCATGCAGAATCCTTTCGAATGCCTGATCTCGCAATTTCAAACTTGCTTGGTCGCTGATCCGCGAGAGCTTCTCGACACCTTCTTGGCGTTGCTCCACAACCAGACTAGTGACCAAAGACATTATCTTCCAGGGCAAGCGCGGAGACTGCGGATAAAACATAAAGAGGCTCCCTTCCTCGGTGGGATTATCAGCACCGAAGGGGGTCATGTTGACAAGCGGCAAACGCTCACGGATACGACGGGCTGCTTCTTTCTCCACAAAGTCCCGCAGATCCCCCGCTGAAAAATCCGGATGTATCTCTTCATTAAGCGCACCCCAACCTGATAAAGCATCAAGGATTGTGGCTGTGAGAATTGAATGCTTTTCGCCGAATGGGCTGTCTACTACTTTTTGTTTAGCGGTAGCCGCAACCAGGATTGAACAGGATTTATCTGCTCCTCTATCGGGGGCTTTCACGGCAAATCCGGAATGGCAACTATCAAAGATGTAGAAGATATGTCTGCCCTTGAAACGGTCGTTAATTCTCAAGAACTCAGAGAGTGGGATAAAGGAGTCCCAGTCGCGGTAGGTTCTTTTGGGCTTATCGTGATAACGGATCTTAGCGTCTGAAGGAATCAGATACCAACTCTTCTTACCTTTAGACTCTCGCACTATCCCGTGTCCGGCGAAGAACACGAGGAGTTGATCGGCTTTCTTTACAGGCCACGTACTTAACTTGTTGTCTATGGCATGGAGGATTTGTTTCTTGCTGGCATTAGGCAACCAGATAATTCTTTCCCCGGAGAAATCGAAGGATTCGATCAGGGAAGACCTGATGTCACTGGCATCGTTCAAAGCCGCGTCAAGCCTGCCAAGCGGCTTGGCATATCTCTCAATACCGATGATCAGAGCCCAATTATTCATATTTAAGTGGCGGATTGAAGAAAGAAGATCAACCTTGGAGATTTCCCCTTCCTACGGGAGGTGAAGAAGACATGAGGTAATCCAAAGACAGCCGAAGCCTATCCCTAAGATTACTAGCTGTCAACAAAACGAAGTGACTTACTGAAAATCTGACGCTGCCGCCAGCCGTAATCGACCGAGGGCGATAGGACGAAGATGAGGTATGACCGTCCACGGCGGCGCTATTCAGTCAGTAATAGGTAAGAACATTTATGCCGAGTGTGTTTCACTTACGAAGGATCAAACGTCTTGCCCTGGCATTAGACTATGGCGGGTTGAGAAACTGGTGAGCTATGCGTCGCAGTTTTGACAAAAGCTTGGGCCACTACTTAGGCAAGGTGCAACGAAATAAATGGAGCGTTTTGGAGCAACGAAAAACTAAGTTGTACAGCGTAACCTGTTGAGAGGATTGGTAGGCGCGTGGGGATTTGAACCCCAGACCCCTACCGTGTCAACGATCCGCTCTACCCTCAAAACCCTTCGAAATACTGGGCATTTTAGCATATTTTGCGGTCCACCCGCACAATTACCCGCACAAACCGGATTCTTTCTGTGGTACAGTCGTCTTAGCTCCTTCCACCCATCCACGGTGGAGATACACCTCAACCAAATCCAGCACGCAGAGTTCTCTGAGATACTTCAATGAGATACACAGAAGGTGTCTACAAACGCAAGCGCAATGGCAAGATCGTCTACGACGGAGTCCTCGCTTACTACGACGAGCACGGCAAACGAAAGTTCGCGCACCGCGAACGCAAAACCCATTACGCCGCCAAAGAAGCACTGCGAAAGCTACGCAACGAATTAGAAGACCGTGGCCCAAAAGCTCTGGAAAAGAATGTAGTCAGCTTCGTTCAATTAGCAGACTACTGCGAAAAAGAAATTTATGTCCAAGCCGAGTACAACAGTGCTGGTGAAAAACTCTTTGGTGTTAGAAATGCAAGCGCGTACAAATCACACCTCAAACACTTCCGAGACTTCTTTGGAGCCAGGAAGCTCAAGGATATTTCGATCGCCGATGTAAAAAGATATCGCTCACATCGACTACGCTCCACCCGGCGCGGCCCGAACGGCACCAGCGTTAACATTGCTCCCGTCACGGTCGCCCGCGAACTACAAACGCTGCGAGCGATGTTGTATGAAGCCAAACGTAACCAGTGGATCAAACAAAACCCATTTGAGTTTGCCCGCAAGAACGAAGTGATCAAAGCCAGCGATCGGAAGAAACGAAATCTCTTCCTGACCTTCGGCGACGAGATCAAACTACTGCGAGCCTGTGAAACCGAAGACCGGAGACACCTCCGCGCTCTCATTATCGTCGCCGTCGACACTGGCGCCCGCTTCGGAGAATTGATACATCTCAAAAAAGCTCAAATCGATTTTACTGGCTCTGGCACCATCTACGGATTGCTTAACTATAAAGACCTGGGCGGCGACAAGCAGACTCGCAACGCCAAGATGACTCCGCGAGTTCGCGAAGCCCTTTTGGATGTCATCCACAACCCACCCGCCAAAGCCTTCAAGGTTCAGCATAGTAAAAAACCATCCGAGGAGCTGGTATTCGGAATCTCCAACAACGTCCGCACCGCATGGGCCGGAGCACTTGAGGACGCTGGCCTTACTCACCTCGGCCTACACTTCCATGACTTGAGGCACACGCCTGGAACCAGAGTCAAGAAAATGATCGATCTCGTAGATATTGCAAATGCACTCGGTCATAAAGATCCCAAGACCACAGCGCAAATCTACATTAACCACACCGATGAAGATTTAGTTGACTTCGCAAGAGCCGTGGAACAGGCAGTCGAGGCAGGATATAGAGAAGCAATGTCGGCGGACGTTAAGCCCGATCTCGAGTCAGGTCTAATTAGCTAATGGCGATCTTGTTTCATTATGGCCCACACTTCCTCAACCCCACTCCAGACACCAGAGTTATGCTCTACTCAGAAGTTAGTCGTCACTAAGGATCACCGTGAGAACCAACTACGTCCTCATCGACTTCGAAAGCGTTCAACCTGAGTCACTCGAAACACTGATCCATGACCATTTCAAAGTGATTGTGTTCGTGGGGGCAAATCAGACGAAGCTACCGTTTGAACTGGCGCAGTCTTTGCAGAACCTTGGATCTCGCGCGGAGTACATCAAGCTCTCGGGTCATGGCTCGAATGCTCTCGACTTTCACATCGCCTATTACATTGGACGACTCGCCGCCATAGAACCGTCTGCGTACTTCCACGTCATCTCCAAGGACCGGGGCTTCGATCCGCTGATTCAGCACCTCAGATCGAAGAAGATACTCGCTGGCAGAGTCAGGACCATTGCCGACATTCCAGTTGTGAAGGCTTCAAACTCTAAATCACCGCAGGAACGCATCGCCGTCATCCTCGCTAAGCTGCAACTACTCAAAGCTGCGAAGCCACGGACCATCAAGACTCTAAGCAGCACGATAGCTTCGCTGTTTCAGAATTGTCTTTCTGCGGAGGAGGTCGCGTTCCTCGTTCAGAGCCTTGCGAACGAAGGTTATCTGGATGTTGTGGGAACAAAGGTCACATATGCGTTACCGAGTGACATTTAACGAAGCTTGGAATTGGACTGACGAAATTTGGAGCGTGCGAACGGAAATTCAAACCCGCACCCCTCAGCTTGGGAAGCGATGCGCTACTGTTACGCTACACCCGCTCAGGCTGAGAACTCACAGGTCGGTCCAGAAGTACGTTGAGGGAAATCGAAACCGAGATATACTAGGGCGTAATTATGACTGAGGCAGGAGGGCTATGGCTAATTTGGAGCGAATCACAATCAATCCTGAGCAGTGTGGTGGTCGACCGTGCATTCGCAGCATGCGTATTCGCGTGATTGATGTGCTCGATCTCTATGCCGCGGGGCTGAGTTCCGAGCAAATCTTGGAAGAGATGCCTGACCTCGAAGAGGAAGATTTACGAGCTGCCCTGCAATATGCTGCTCGCAGGCTGGATCATCCGGTGCTAGCCGCATGAGGATCTGGATAGATGCTCAGATATCTCCCGCGATAGCTACTTGGATTAGTAATAACTACACCGTGAGCGCCATTGCAATTCGTGATCTCGGGTTGCGGGACGCTAAGGACAAAGAAATTTTTAATGCGGCGAGGCACGAGAAAGCTGTCGTGATGACTAAGGACAGCGATTTTGTGCTGTTGCTTGATAAGTTGGGACCACCACCTCAAATAATTTGGGTCACCTGCGGGAATACTTCCAACGCGCGGTTGAAAGAAATCCTCACGAACACACTGCCTAAGGCACTAGACTTATTGAACCTGGGCGAGAAGCTCATCGAAATCAATGCGATCTAATTTGGCGCCAAGTTTGAGAATGTTGGAGCGGGCAACGGGATTCGAACCGCACCCCTCGGCTTGGGAAGCTAATCCCGTGGTCCGACGCACCAATAGCGAAGGCTAGTCCCATGCCTGACAGTATTGAATTGCCGATGACGAAGCCGTTTTGTTTTAACCATTCTTCCATAAATTGAAACTCGCTTAGCTTCAGCCTACCGTTTGTAGTGCACCCCTGAAGTGAAACAGAAAGTTAAGAAAGTTTTAGTTGCGCCAGCGAACCTTCAAACTCGACCGGCAATTGCAACGCGTGAGCTGTTCTTCTGCCTCATTTTCCGCTCTCCTACAGTACGAATTAAATCGAACCGCGGCCAAGATGAATTATGTCCGTTCCTTCAAAGCTACCTTTTGGTTTACCTGTACATCAAGAAACTCGCCGTGGCGCTCGAGGCGTTATTACTCGCGTTGTATCGGAATATTCCTATAGGTGATATCGAAGTTCCTGCCATCTCCACCAAGGAATACGTCAAGTCGAGTGATCGCCGTCGCATCTCTAGAAACTTCATCAAAGCCTAACCTGACAACCGTGGGAACGTTTGAAATCAGCGTAGCATCGGGGCCTCCCATAAAGGTATTGGTAAAATTGGCCAATCGTCGCCTATGGGACTTCCACTTTACTTCCGAAGTTGTCGTACAGAGTCGC
>DATNJO010000742.1:0-2400 GCA_035603895.1 Pyrinomonadaceae bacterium | reverse complement strand
GTTGTTGAAGGGCAGCTCCCAAATGTCAGCCGGATTGTTTAGAGACTGAAGAATGTGGTCCCAGTACATTACAGGGGGCACCTCGCCAAGTCTGTCTGGATCCGTCATGAATGCGACGAGGCGTGGATTATAGTTCTTATGATCGATAACACTGCGATAGCGCTTATCTATGTAAATTTGATCGATGTAGTCTCTGGTCAGACCGGAGTGCCATATTTGGTTGTACAGGATGCCTGCCTTATCCATTTCGCTGAGGGCTTCGATCTCCACCTCAAACTCGTTCTTCTGGATATTTGCGTCCGTAAATTGTCCAAAGATCGATTTACCCTTGTTCAAGATACTGCTGCGAGAGGTCAGTACAAACACTTTGTCTTTCGACCTTCGAATCATGTTGATAAAGCGCGCTATGTGCGTACCTTCATGCCCGGACACCGCCTGCAAATAATTCTCGCCAAGAAAGTCATCGAAATAGAAAGCTTGCTTGCGTCCTTGCGCGAACACAGCCTCACCTTCGTCAATCGCCTCGGCGATCTGCATAAATTCGTAGCCCTGTGCCACGTAGTGCAGAATCAAATGATTCGCCAAGGTAGTCTTCCCTACACCCGGTGCGCCAGTAATGATTGCAACTCTCAAACTGTCCAGCTTTTCTAGCGCTGCCCAATGCGACGTGGTCGTTATATACAGGTGCGCACGGGCCCTTACTTCGTCCAGATGAAACCGGCTCCTCACTTCGATAGCGTTGTTTAGCAGACTGACGAGAAGACTACTGCTCTGTAACCACAGTTTGTAGTGCCGCTTTTCTACATCTGGGTGCTGGGAAATAAGGTCGTTAAGGCGTTCTTTACCGATAACATCTGATTCTTCCAGAATGAATGGTGCTAGCACGTCAAACAGGCGTTTCTTTTGTAACGGCGAGAGTGGGTAGGAGACCACCAAGATATATCGATGGGGCGAGAGTTTGCTTATCTTCGGCAACTCAACGTCGCGCATATAGTTCACGAAAGCGCTGAAGGGGGACTTTATCCAGTGCTTGCACTGGATAATGATCACGCCGTCGCTAGCAAAGAAACGCCCGTCCACGCCACCATCCTTGCCTGACTTGAAGCGCTCGATTGAGACTCCAAGCGATCTACCAATAAGGTCGACGCTTAGTGCTTCGAATTCCTTGTCATTCAGGGTGTTAAAGTCATAATCAGACACTGGGGATTCCAGGATTTATTTGCTTTGGCGACTGCGAATGTATTAGCGCAGAACCACCTGAGCAAGCTTTGGTTCTTGCTTGCGAGTGCCATAAGGCGCCATGGTCGCCGCCGACTCACGGAACACCCGACTCATGCGGAAGCGCAGCATCATAATGTCGCCAGCCTGAAAGGCGGACAGCCATGACCCGAGGCTCTCGTTAGTATCCTGAGCAGCGTTAGCTGCCCTGACACAATTGAAGCTCTCACGATGGCGGCCTAAGGACGCGACGATGACTGCAAAACCACGAGCGACCCTGAAGCTGAAGGGCCCACGCCCCCTTCAAGGGAAGGACTCGACCCAAGTGATCGTGTCGGCCGATCCGCAGGCCTATGTGATGCCCGACCTACCCGAGCCGAGCGCATCCGAATTGGCACAGATGTCGGCACGTGAATACCAAAGTTACGTTTATCGCAAGATGGACATTTATCCGCCGGAAAAGTATCCGCTGCCCGGCAGTGAGTGGGACATTGATGAGTTTGAAGCCGGCGGCGCCTACGACGATGATTACGACGACGACACAGGACCTATCGATGATCGGACCGCGGAACTCTACCTGCGGGACTGGCGCCGGAACGTCGCGCATGATCCGTCCGAAGATCATGGCGTAGAGATTGAGGGCGATCGTGATGCCATGTTGCAGTTGATCATCGCAGTCACGACATCGCTCAATCGCTTGAGGCGCCCGCCCAAGGCTGAAGCGATCGCGGCCGGCATTGGTCTGGCGATATCCATGGTGCGTCGAGTCCGAGGAGTCAAACATCCGCGAGACATCGCCAAGGATGTCGGTGTTCGCGCGCAAACCCTTCATCAGATAAAAAACTTGGCTCTCTCGGAAATTCAAAGACTTAGCCTTACATCGATCCTTTCCGGCGGCAGCGATGAGAAGCCGGGAACCTATAATCAGCTTGAGGAAGACGAAGTTAATGGCGACGATCATTGATCGCCAGGTTATGCACGGCCGGCTCTGCCGGACAGCACCAGACCTTGACTGAGCAATTGATCTAGACCCGGCCCATCGGCTGGGTTTTTTTTGCGCACGCCAGCCCGCTTCGACTCCGTCCCCTCACAATCGCACCACGTCCCTGATCCAAAGCCCGCCTAGTGCGGGCTTTTTATTTTGGAGGCCCCCAAGTGACTTCTCCATGCCCCATGGCCGCG
>DATNJO010000741.1:0-2495 GCA_035603895.1 Pyrinomonadaceae bacterium | reverse complement strand
CACCGAGATCTACGACTACATGCGTCTGCTGTTTTCGTCGATCGGCATTCCGCATTGTCACGTTTGTGGCGCGGCGATCACGCGGCAAAGCGTCGATCAGATCGTGCAGAACGTGCTCGGCCTGCCGGAAGGCGAACGCGTCATGGTGCTGGCGCCGATCGTTCGCGGCCGCAAGGGCGAGTTTAAAAAGGAGTTGGAGAAGCTCGCGAAGGATGGTTTTCTGCGCGCGCGCGTCGATGGTGAACTGCTGTCGCTCGATGAGGAGATCCGGCTCGACAAGCGGCGTAATCACACGATCGAAGCCGTAATCGATCGGCTGCTGATCAAATCCGGCATACGCGAGCGGTTGACCGATTCGATTCGAACCGCGCTGAAGTTGACCAGTGGCGCGGTGCTCATTTCGATTGTCGATGGAGAAGAGAAGCTTTATTCGGAGCGGATGGCATGTGTGAATTGTGGGATTAACGTTCCGCCGCTCGAGCCGCGTTCGTTTTCGTTCAACTCCGCTTACGGTGCGTGCAAGCGTTGTCACGGACTCGGAACCGTGATGGAGATCGATCCGGCGAAACTGATTCCCGATGCAAACCTGACGGTCGACAAACTGGCCTTCATGGGTCCGGCGGATAAACAGGGTTCGGCGTATCTCAAGTCTGCTTTGCAGGCCGTGATCAAACACTTCAGCGCTAATTCGAAGACCACGTTTGCCGAGTTGCCGCAAGAAGTGCGCGACGCGTTCTTCAATGGCACGAGCGGTAAGTTGAGTTTTACGCAGGGACTTTATTCGTATCAAAGCGAGTGGAAGGGCGCACTCAACTGGTTGCGCGAACGTTTGAACGAGGCGCCGTCGGAGCGTGTGCGTGTGGCGCTCGACGAACTGGTTTCGCCGGCTGTTTGTCAGCAGTGCCAGGGTCAGCGGCTGCGTTCCGACTCGTTGTCGGTTCGCGTTGGTGGGCGCGGTATCGCCGAGTACACGTCGTTGCCGATTGAAAGTGCGGTTGAGGCGTTTGAACAAGTCTCGCTGAATTCGCGCGAAGAACAGATTGCTGGTCCAATCCTGCGCGAGATCAGGAATCGTTTGCAGTTTCTGAACACTGTAGGACTGGGTTACATAACTCTCGATCGCGGTTCGTCCACGCTTTCAGGTGGCGAAGGTCAACGGATTCGTCTCGCGACGCAGATCGGGTCGCAGTTGCGCGGTGTGCTTTACGTGCTCGACGAGCCGTCGATTGGGCTACATCCGCGAGACAATCAAAAACTGTTGGAAACGCTGTCGGCTCTGCGTGACCTCGGCAACACCGTTTTGGTTGTCGAACACGACGAGGAAACGATTCGCCGCGCGGATTACGTTGTTGACCTTGGCCCACGGGCGGGTGCGCATGGTGGTGAAGTTGTTGCTGTCGGCACTGCGGAGGACATTGCGAACAATCCGGAGTCGATCACGGGGCTTTACATTCGCGGAGCACGCAAGATTGAGGTTCCTTTGGAACGCCGTGCGCCGAATGGAAAGTACCTGACGATTCGCGGCGCGTACGCGAATAATTTGAAAGAGATCGACGCCTCGTTTCCGTTGGGATTGTTGACGGTGGTGACCGGTGTTTCGGGTTCCGGGAAATCGACGCTCGTCGAAGACATCTTGTATTACGCCCTCGCGCGTCATCTTTACGGCTCGCTGAACGAGCCTGGACCACATCGTGCGATCGAGGGTCTGGAACATGTCGACAAGGTGATCGAGATCGACCAGTCGCCGATCGGGCGTACGCCGCGTTCAAATCCCGCGACCTACACTGGCTTGTTCACGCCGTTGCGCGAGCTTTACGCGATGCTGCCGGAGTCGCGCGAGCGCGGTTACAAACCGGGACGTTTTTCGTTCAATGTCAAAGGCGGACGTTGCGAAGCGTGCGAAGGCGACGGGATGAAGCGCATAGAGATGAACTTCCTTCCCGATGTTTACGTGCTGTGCGATGTTTGCCGCGGCGCACGCTACAACCGCGAAACAATGGCTGTGAAGTACAAAGGAAAGTCGATCGCGGATTTGCTCGACACGACGGTTGAAGAAGCGTTGCCGCTGCTGGAAAACATTCCGCAAATCAATCAGAAGTTGCAGACGCTGCTCGACGTGGGGTTGGGTTACATCAAGTTGGGCCAATCGGCGACGACGCTTTCCGGCGGCGAAGCGCAACGAATCAAACTCGCAAAAGAACTGTCGAAGCGCGCGACAGGTCGGACCATCTACATTCTCGACGAACCCACTACGGGTCTGCATTTCGCCGACGTTCACAAACTATTGGACGTGTTGCAACGCCTGGTCTCGCTCGGTAACACCGTGCTCGTAATCGAACACAACCTCGACGTCATCAAGAGCGCCGACTACATCATCGACCTCGGCCCCGAAGGCGGCGAACACGGTGGCCGCGTCGTCGCCGCCGGCACCCCCGAAGAAGTCGCACGCTCGCGCCGCTCCCACACCGGCCAAGTCCTCCGCCCCCTATTGAACG
>DATNJO010000740.1:0-6795 GCA_035603895.1 Pyrinomonadaceae bacterium | reverse complement strand
GCCCACCGCATTGCCGGCGGGAAAGAGTTTGTCGGCGACGTCAAAGCCGATGTAAGCGACACGCGCGGCGCTCTCGTCTTCAGACTGGGCGACGAAGCGTCCGTCGAGAATGTCGCGGTTCTCGATGTCGACACAGTTGGCGGTGGCGCCGGAGACAAAAATATCTTCGAGCACTTCATCACCGCGCTTCACTTCCACCGGAGTCACACGCGCGCGCGCTCCGATCTTGCCGATGAGCTGTGCACGTTCTTTGAGGTACTCGTAATCCTCCATCGTCAGCTCTTTGTTGCGTCGTTGCGCAGCGGCGATGGTGTCAGTGTCTTTGAAGTCTTCGAGCGGATTGAAGCGCTGAATCGTAAATGACTTCGCGCCGATGCCCGCAATCTTTTCGTCGACGTAGCGATTAAAGCCTTCGATCAGCGAGACGACCACCACAAACGCCGTGACGCCCACGATCATTCCGAGCAGCGTCAAGGCAGAGCGCAACTTATGCGCCCAAATGGCTGCGACTGCCAGTTTAAGAGTCTCGATAAATTTCACAGTATTTACTAAACAAAAGCTCTTGGGAGCGCGGGCGGCTCGCCCGCATCTCACAGTAGCAGTCCTCTTCGATGTTTGCGGGCGATCCGCCCGCGCTCCTTATTCCCAACGCAGGGCGTCGATCGGGTTCAAGCGAGCGGCTTTCCATGCCGGCCAGAGACCGAAGACGATTCCTACTGCCGCGGAGATTCCCACGCCAACCCCGATGGCCCACAAAGGCACGTACGCAGGCAGTGGTGAGTATTTATTCATCAAAAGACTTGCGGCCTCACCGACCGCCAGTCCCGCAAAGCCACCGATTGCCGTCAACACGACGGCTTCAATCAGAAATTGCGACAGGATGTTCAGCCTCGTCGCGCCGACCGCTTTGCGCACGCCGATTTCCTTCGTTCGCTCCGTGACCGACACCAGCATGATATTCATAACGCCGATGCCGCCGATCATCAAAGCCACGAATGAGATTGACGTTAGCACCAGTGCGGTTGCTCCGGTTAGCTGGTTATAAACGTCGAGCAGCGAATCCTGCGACGAAATGCCGAAATTGTTGGGCTCACCAGGAGGCACTCGCCGGCGGCGCCGCAGAATGTCGGTAATCTCGTCAATCGCCGACTTCACTTCCGCGCGCGAACGCGGCCGCACAATCACGAAGAATACAACTTCCGGAAAGGGACGGTCAGGATAATACTTGTCGAACGTCGTTATGGGAATGAAAATCGAGTTATCTCGCGACTGGCCGAAGAAATTCCCCAAGGGCTCCATCACGCCGATCACACGATACGGACTTCCCTCAATCCTGACTTCCTTGTCGATTGGGTCTTCGTAAGGAAACAGCGCCTGCTTCACGTCTACGCCGATAATCACGACGTTTGAGCGGTCCTGCATGTCGATGTCGCTGATAAAGCGGCCGCTGCCGATGTACTGGCTGTGCACGAACTCGTAATAAGGCGTGACGCCTAGCAGAATCGGCGTGTCGGTCTGCTTGTTCTCGTAACGCACGGTCGCAGCCAACAAGCGATGAATCGGCGAGACGCCGACGATCGAATGCGCTTCGTTGCGAAGTGCTTCCGCGTCGTCCATCGTCAGGTCTTTGCGATGAATCTCGTCCGGACCAGGCGGACGGCCAAAACTCGGCTCAAACTTCGAAACAAAGATCGTGTTGGAACCAAGCGACTCGATCTGATCCGCGAACGCTTTGTTCAGTCCCTGAATGATCGACACCATGAAGATCACGGTTACCACGCCGACACTCACGCCGAGGATCGTCAACGCCGAGCGCAGTTTGTTCGTGCGCAACGTGTCGAACGCCATCAACGCTGATTCTTTAACGTCGTCGAATCTCATACTTTTTTGACAGGATTTCAGAATTAACAAGACTCTCAAACACAGGTGAAACTAATCTTGTAAATTCTGACATCCTGTCTATTCGGCTCTCAGAGCCTCGATCGGATCCAGCTTCGCCGCGCGCCAGGCGGGCCAGAGTCCACTCACAATCCCAACCACCGATGACACGCCAACACCCAACACCGCCGACGCGACACTCACCAGCAACGGAAACCCGATCAATGCCGAGATCACATAAGCCAAACCAAACCCGGTGCCCACACCGATCGCGCCGCCAATCGCCGTCACGGTCACAGCCTCGATCAAAAACTGCGTCAGAATATCCTTGCGACGCGCGCCGATCGCTTTGCGAATGCCAATCTCTTTCGTGCGCTCCGTTACGGACACGAGCATGATGTTCATCACGACGATCCCGCCAACCACCAGCGAGATCGCAGCCACGCCGATCGTCACGATGTAGATGTTCGAAGTTGCGGAGCCGTAAAGGTTCAGAAACACGTCCTGTGTTTCCAGCGAAAAGCCTTCATCCTCGCCGTCGTTCAGCGAACGGCCGCGACGGTTACGCATGATCGTGCGCACCTGATCTTCGGCCGCTTCGAGTTGCTCGGCCGCCGGCACTTGAATGAAAACCACGAGCGACCGCCGCGAGCCGTAAGCTTTTTGATACGTCGAGTAGGGAATGTAGACCACGTTATCCCGCGAGAAGCCGAAGATCGAACCCAACGGTTCGAGCACGCCCAACACGACATACGGACGGCCATCGATGCGAATCTCTTTCCCAACGGCCTGATCCGGCGGTGCGTCAGCAAACAGGTTCTTCAGCATGTCGGGACCGATAACACAGATCTCGCGTCCTGATGCGGCTTCGCTTTCAGTCCAAATACGTCCCACGTTGATACTCACGCCATCGATGTCAAACATCGTCAGCGGCTCGACGCCGCGAATGCGCACGTTTTCCGCTTTCTGATCCTGGTACTTCACGGTTTCGAGCGCGTTTGCGGCGATGCCGGTTCGCCAGCACGTCGAGCACAACCGCGTGATCGCTTCCGCGTCTTCATGCGTCACGTCTTTGCGGCGATTGAACTTGATGAAGTCCTCGCGCGACGTGATGATCTGCGGGTTCTTGGAAATCGTGAAAACGGTCGAGCCTTGCGACGAAAACGTCTGCGCCACCGTTTGGTCCAGACCTTTGATGATCGTGACGACAGCGATCACAGCCGTGACGCCGACGATGATGCCCATCAACGTCAGCGCCGTGCGCAGCTTGTTCGCGCGCAGACTTCCGGTCGCGACGCGAAACGCTTCCCAGATTGCGGCGAGTCGGAAAAAGGGAATAGATCTGATTCGTGACGGGACGACAGCGCGAGCGAGGGTGTAGCGCTGTGGCCTTGAGTCGTGCTCGCCACTTCGCTCCATTTTCGTCGCTCTCCTATTTGATGCGTTCGTCTTTTTCGATCTGGCCGTCGCGAATCGAAATCACGCGATGGGCACGTGAAGCGATGTCGGGCTCGTGCGTGACAACGATGATCGTGTTGCCTTCGGCGTGCAGCCGTTCGAAGAGGTCCATGATTTCCATGCTGGTGTGTGAGTCGAGCGCTCCGGTTGGTTCGTCAGCCAGTAGAATTGACGGGTGGTTAACGAGCGCGCGCGCGATTGCAACGCGCTGGCGCTGGCCGCCCGAGAGTTCGTTGGGTTTGTGCGTCATGCGCTCGGTCAGATCCACCGCCTTGAGCGCCTGCTTGGCCATTTCGTGACGTTGAGTTGAGCCGATGCCGCCGTAGATCAACGGCAGTTCGACGTTGTGCAACGCGGTCGCGCGCGCCAGCAGGTTGAACGTTTGAAACACAAAGCCGACTTCCTGGTTACGAATGCGCGCCAGTTCGTCGTCGTCCATTTCGGAAACGTTCTTGCCGTTGAGCCAGTACTGGCCTTGTGACGGCGTGTCGAGACAGCCGATCAGGTTCATCAGCGTCGACTTCCCGGAGCCTGATGGTCCAATGATGGCGATGTACTCGCCGCGCGGAATGTCAAACGAAACACCGTGCAGCGCGTGGACCTTCTCCGTGCCCATCTGGTAGGTCTTCCAGATGTCGCGCATAGAGATCAGCGAAGACGGATCGTGGCCGTTAGTCTGAGATTGAGGCTTGATCACGTTTTCTGTTGATGAAAGCGTGAGAGTCGCGTCGCTCATTAAGTGCCCTCGTTTCCGTTGGCATTGCCGGGTTTCTTGGTTTGCCGCGCGACAGACATGCCGTCCTTGAGCGTCTTCAGCACGCGGCTCGGACCACGCACGATCTCATCCTCAGCTTTCAAGCCGCTCGTAATCTCGATGTCGGCTTCGCCCGTGATGCCGGTGGTCACTTCGACAAACCGCACCTTGTTGCTCTTGTCTATGACGTAAACGCCTTTCTGTGCCTTCGGCTTCTCGCCGCCTGGCGACGCAGCCGGAACGCTGCTCGCGATGGTTGCTGCTGGAGACGCTGCGGGTGTTGCCGCCTTTTCGACGATCGATTCGAGCGGCACTGCCAGCACGTTGTTCTTCGTGTTGGTCGTGATGGTGGCGGTTGAGCTCATGCCGGGACGCAACGAGTTCTGAATGTCTTCCGGCAACTCCTTCAACTCGAGTGTGACTTTGAACTCTTTCGCTTCCTGAACGTTGACGCGGTTCGACAAACCGCCGGTCTGGTCAGACTTGGCAATTGCCAGCGGATTCTTCTGGACCACTACGGCTTTGATTTCTTTGTCGCCAAGTGCGTCGACTTTGACTTTCGCTTGTTGGCCCACCTGAACGTTGTTGATTTCCGTTTCGTCGACGTTCACTTCGATGTTGATCTGCGACATGTCGGCGATGGTCATCAACGGCGTGGTTGAGAGTTGGGACACTGCGTATTCGCCGACGCGCGTCGGAATGTCGGCAATGACACCATTCAGCGGAGACAACTGCGTCGCCTTCTCACGCTGACTGGTCTGGCCGCGCAGCATCGCCTGCTGTTGGCTGGCGCGCATCTCTGACGACTTGATACTGGTCTGCGCTTCTTTCACCGCGATGCGCTGTTGGTTGGCGCGTTCGTTCGCTTCCTTGACGGCGATCCTCTGGGCTTCGAGATTGGCTTTGGCCGTTTCGAGCGCGATCTTGGCGTTGTCGAAATCGTCGCGCGCGCGGTCGTATTCGAGACGCGAGGAGACTCCCGATTCAACCAGCTCCGTGTAACGTTTGAGCTCACGTTGGGCTGCATTCAGTGCCACTTGCGCTCGCTCGACGTTGGTCTGAAGCGCGATGACTTGTTGTTTGGCTGACTCAACTGAAGCTTCGGCGACGACGAGCGCCTGTTGTGCCTGGCTCACGGCGTTGCGCGCGTTTTGCACGTCGTTGATCGATGCTTGAGTCGCGGCCCATTGGGCTTCCTGGCTCGACTGTAGCTGCGTCGGATCGATGCGGACCAGCGGCTTGCCTTTAATGACCATGTCACCAGGGTTGACGTAGATTTCTTCGATACGCCCGGGGACTTCGCTAGTGAGCTTGATGTAGCGGATCGGACGGATTTCGCCGGAGGCCGTTACGGTTTGTTTGAGTTCGGGTCTGACCTCGAGCTTAACCGTGACGACTTCGGGTTCTTCCTTGCGGCTGGCGATCACACTGATGATCACGATCGAGGCGAGCACGGCCACGACGACCACGCCAATAATAATCTTCTTTTTTCGACTCACTGCCATTCTTTGGGTTCCTCAGGTTTCCGACGGGGCTATAGTCACGAAGTAGCTAGTACGGGAAAAGTTATCAAACTGTTTCATTTTAGAGCAAACTGGCAAACAGGTTTGGAGGCAAAAACTTCCAAAATGGTTTGCACCGTACGTTAATGGTTGCACCGTACGTTCGACGCTCAAAACGCCGAAGGCGTTAACAGTGAACCCCGGCGCAAAACGCCGAAGGCGTTAACAAATGTTAGCCCAGGGTTGTTCCAACCCTGGGTACAAAAGAGCAAAAGCGAAGAACGCTGAAAGCGTTGGCGACCGCCAGCCAACGCTTTCAGCGTTGAAATTAAGAGAGGAACGTTGACCCCAGGGTTGAGGCAACCTTGGGCTGAAACTGGCGAACGCCTTCGGCGTTAAAATTTGCGAATGCCTTTGGGGTTAGGTGCACCTACGCATCAAACGCAAAGGGAAGTTGGCGCGGGGAGCGCGTTTCGCGTTAGAATTGCCTGCTTTTGAGAAGTACTGCGTAATGATTACCTGCGACAGGTGCAAAACAGAAAATCTCGACGGCTCGCAGTATTGCGACGAGTGTGGAGCACCGCTGCGGCCCAACGGGCGTCCGTCGCCCTATCAGTCACCTGGCAGCGCGTATCAACCACCGGGTTACCAACCGCCCAGCAGCAGTTCTTACCAGCCGCCCGGCAGTTACCAACGTCCCGGCGAGAATGGCAATCACGTTCCGTCGCAGGGTACACAACCTGAATTAGCCGGCGGCAGGCGCGTCTCCGCGGGATTGAGTCTTTCCGCGATACGCCCGCCAAACAAAGCGCACGCGCGTCTCGTTATCGAAAAGGGACGCTCGAGCGGAAAGCAGTTTATGTTGAGTGATACGGAAGCGCACATCGGGCGCTGGGACGCGGATGGCGGTATCTTCCCCGACGTCGATCTCGATACCGACGATCCTGAAGCAAAAGTCTCGCGCCGGCATGCTCGTATCACCTTAGTTAACGGTCAGTACTTTTTAGAAGACCTGGGATCGACGAACGGAACGTTCATCAATCGTGGCAAGCGATTGCCCCCTGGACAGCGCCAGGCACTTTGCGACGGCGACGAAATCATTGTCGGAAAAACGTTCCTGCGCTTCCACATTGTGAAATAGACCAAATGGCCGAATGCAACGCATGCGGCGCCCGCGTCTCGCCCGATGAACACTTTTGCGGG
>DATNJO010000739.1:0-9747 GCA_035603895.1 Pyrinomonadaceae bacterium | reverse complement strand
GTGCAGTCTGACAGAGGGGAAGAAGTCCTGTTGCAACGGGATGTAGTAATAAGGACGTGGAGTCTCACCGAGCGTGAGATACTTGCTTTCCCGCGCCACACCTACTATCACGCGAAAAGGTCCGGTCTGACCCTGGTCACTGATTCTCTTTCCGATTGGATCCTGGTTGGGCCAGAAAGTGCGCGCCATCGTTTCGTTGATGATGACTACTTCCTCACTCTTGGGCTTGTCGCCGTCATTAAACTCGCGGCCCTGTATCAGTGGAATGCCCATCGTCTGGAAGTAATCCGGAGCGACGATGTTGAAGCTGTAGTTCATGTCGTCGCCCGGTCGCGGCGCGTAACCTTCGACATGAACCGGTCGCAGACCGCTAATCACTTCCAGTGGACTACTTGAAGCCATACTGACGGATCTAACGCCGGGCAGGCTCCTGGTTTGCTCCACAACGTTCTTGTAAAACGCCGTGGCCTTATTCTCGTCCAAACCAACCGCCGTCGTGTCTAACTTCATTGTCAGCAAGTGGTCCATCTCGAACCCCGGATCGATCGACTGTGCATTCCTCAAACTGCGTACGAAGAGACCTGCGCCGATGAGTAACACCAGCGAGACTGAGACCTGCGCCACAATCAGTAAATTGCGCAGACCATAACGACGGTAGCCACGCCCGGGAGAGGCCGCCTCATTTTTCAGGGCCGGAACCAAATCGACCTTCGTAGCCTGCAACGCCGGAGCGAGTCCGAAGAGCACCCCGGTGAATATCGAAACGACTAGCGTAAAGATGAAGACACGTGCGTCCAGACCGATGTCGAGTGTGATCTGTGAAGCCACGGCAGGCTTGAACGCGATCAATAATTTTTCCAATACCCAAACTATGAATACGCCGAGTACGCCGCCCACCACAGCCAGCATGACGCTTTCCGTCAAGAGCTGTTGAATGAGGCGAACTCGCTTCGCACCGACTGCCATGCGAATGCTGATCTCCTTGCGCCGAGCCGAAGCGCGCGCCAGCATAAGGTTTGCCAGATTCGTGCAGGCAATCAAAAGCACCATTCCTACAATGCCCATCAATAAGACCGCAATGCCGACGATCGAGCCCTGTACCTCGGGCGGATACCACGCGGTGGTTTGCGAGAGCACTGTTACGGTGCGGTCCTCTCTGCTTTTTATGGTCCACTCAGCCGGATACTCCTGCGTTAGTTGCTTGGCGAGAACATTAACGCGGGCCTGAGCCTGCCCGACAGTCACGTCTGGCTTCAATCTTCCGATGACCGACAGCCAGTGGTTCTCGCGCTTGGTCATCATCGAGTCACTCAGACCAACCTGCGCGTACATCGACATCGGCACCCAAATATCTGGTGCACGGCCCAGATCAGTGCCGGTGAATCGTCCCGGAGCAACACCAATAATCGTGAAGGGCTGTCCTTTGAGTTTCACCGTTGTGCCGATCACATTCGGATCGCCACCAAATCGCTTTTGCCACAAACCATTGCTCAACACGGCTACCGGATTGGCGCCCTTGACGCGATCTTCTTCGACTGTAAAGGTGCGACCCCGCACTGCTTCAACCCCGAGGGTAGAAAAATAATTTCCGGTAACCACGGCGGCCTGCACCGCTATGGCTTGATCGCTTTCGCCGAGGATCATCGAATCCTGGAAATGCGCTACCAGTCCGGAGAAGACGTCCGTCTTCTCGGCAAAGTCAACGTAATCGGCGTACGAGAAAGGTCCGAAGGTAGTGCGATTGCTGCCGAAGCCGCTGTAGAGCGAAACCAGTTGCTTCGGGTCTTTAACCGGTAAGGGCCGGAACAGCACAGCAGACACGACGCTAAAGATCGCGGTATTAGCTCCAATGCCCAACGCGAGCGACAACACCGCGACAGCGGTGAAGCCCGGGCTTTTCAACATCAAACGATAACCTGAGCGAAGGTCTTGCATTAGTTTTGTCATGGTGCTCCTTAGTGATTCAGAAGAGATTTTACTCCAATGGGCGACTCTTTCGGGTGTGATTTTGAGGTCCGCTTGTCGTTTCAGGTTGGGGTAAGAACAGCCTCGGGCTCATAGATATGTTCGGGGCGCCGGGAGTAAATCCGTTCCTTCTGCCCGAATAATCTTTCAGCGACGATGCCTCTGCTCCTGCAATCCGCCACGAGCTTGTTGGAAGCAACGATGGGATTGGATTCAGGCGTGTACTTGATGCTCATCACATAATTGAGCCAGGGCTCCTGACCCATCGCATACACATATACTTCTTTGCAGTTGAATTGGTTCACCAGCGCTATGCCCTTTTCATAATTCGAACCGTCGAGCCGGCGCGACTGGTCCATTTTTCTGTCGAGCACACGTGTCACCAACGGACCGTAAAGCCAGGAGAACGGAGCGCCGTCACATTCCATACCGAGGAACAAGACATCAATGTCCCCCAGGTAATCGTAAACGTGCTGGTAGAGTTTTGGTTCGATGTTGTTCGTGTCAGCCGCGAAAAGGAAGGTCTGGCCTTTAAGCTTCACGAGGTGCGTGAGCTTGGTCGCCACGTTGAGGTCCGCGTGTTCGCCGAGGAATGGCAAACCGGTAACTGAACCCCCTTCGATCTCCAGGGTCTCCATCTCACCAAGCTCGACCACATTCTTGAAACCGATGGTTTGCAGCACGAGCCTCAACGATGGGTCTTGCAACGAGCCGTTAGCATTTTTCGGCACAATGACCGTCTTCACCTTGTGTCGTAGTTGCAGGAGCGACTCGAACATGATGTGGTCCTGGTGAGCATGAGTGATGACGACGTAGTCAATGACATCAGGCAAATCCAGGTGGGTGTAGCGCTTGATGCCGTTATTGTAAGCGTAGCTGATAACGGGATCGGTAAGGATAAAGACGTCTTTCGTTTCAACGGAGATACAGGCATGGCCGTAGTAGCGTAGCCTCACATCCTCACCTGTGTAACGTGGTGCGCTCTCAGGCCGGTCGACGGTCAGGAACGTGGAAAAGAGTTTTTCCTGCTCGGGTTCGAGCCGCAACATCTCCTTGATGAATTCGAACGACTGCGGCACATCTCGCATCCTGAATAACTCATCGATCGCCACGTCGTTGAACGGAATTCTGAGGTGAAGAATATTGTCGTCTGGCAGTCTAGGCGTGGCCAAAGCAAAGGCCCGGTCGTCGTGATGAATCAGTGATAGCGCGATCGATTGCTGCGAAGGATCGTAATAACGGCTCCGGTAAAGTAGTCCTTCAAAGAATCTGATTGAAGGATTGTTATTGAGATCGTAGACCAGTTCGACAAAGCCTTTGAGATTCTCCGGAACCTTCGCATACAAAGGCTCGAGCGAGTATCCCTTTGCTTCGTTGAGCAGCAGCTCGTTGAGCGTTTTGATTGAAGCCGCGAACTCGAGTAAGTGTGCCTGTTCCTTAGTAGTGCGATCGAGCAGCCCTTTTATTTCGCCGACTCTGCCACCTTGATAGTCGATGAACGGACCGCCGAGCATGGCCGGATTCTTAAGCGCGTTGGCGTGAATCTGAGGAGCCGAGACGTACGATTTCATCAGTTTCAAATGCGAGTTGGCGATATTCATGGCCGCCGTCGCGGGCGAAATAAGGTGCGACCATGCGTACCACTGGTTGAACAATGGCTCCATGATCACATTCTGCCGGAGAAAATATTCTGGTGAAGTCATGCTGAGAATCCTTCCTTAATTCAAATGATGCCGCGCTGTCAGGACAACGACCAGGCAGTTCGTTCCAATTGACGTGTGACAAATTGAAGAAGTGGTTTGTGAGCCGAGTTGATAAAGAAGTGCCCGCCTTCGAACATCTTTAGTTCAAAGTAATTGTCCGTCTCGTTGCGCCACTCTTCCATACGCGTGCGCGACGTTTCGTGGTCTTCGACACCGCCGAGAGCGACGATCGGGCAGGAAAGCAGCGAGTCACTGGCATAGTTGTAATCCTCGCAAACTGCAAAGTCAGCCCGAATAGTCGGCAGCATCAGGTTCATCAACTCTCGATTTTCAAGTACCTCTTTGGGAGCTCCGTCAAAGCGAGTCAGTTTATCGATCAACTCGTTTTCGGGAAGCAGGGAATAGCGACTCTCCTTGCGACGATTCTGCGGAGAGTTGCAAGCGCTCACAAAGAGGTACCTGGGCGCCAGGCCATGCTCGCGGCGTAGTTTGCGCGCTACTTCGAAACTGACCAGCGCACCCATACTGTGACCGAAAAAGGTGTACGGCTTGTCCATGTAAGGGAGAAGTTCCTGCGTAATCTTATCGACGAGCGGGGAAAGTTTGGTGAACGCGGGTTCGAGAATACGCTCTCCTCTTCCCGGATATTGAAGCGCGAAGGCTTCGACATAAGGAGGTAGCGCATTACCCCACTCACGATATGCGTGTGCTCCACCGCCTGCGTACGGAAATAAAAAGAGACGGAAGAGAGCGCGCGGGTTTGACTTGATTGCCACTAACCAGCGGCTAGTTGTTGACACAGCGCCCATAGTCCAATTTTATGATTCGGTCTGCGATGTGGTAGTAACGGTCATCGTGACTAATGACCAGAACGGTCTTGCCCCGGCTTTTCAGTTCCGGCAGCAATTGCGTGTAGAAGACATTCTTGAAGTAAGGATCCTGATCGGCGGCCCATTCGTCGAAGACGTAGAAGGGCCGGTCTTCAAGATAAGCAGTGAGCAACGCGAGACGTTTACGCTGACCGTGCGACAGCCCCGGTGTCGAAAGCAAACCTGACTGGACCTTGACCTTCTCGCTTAGCTGGAATTGCTTCAAGTATTCCTTAGCCTGCGCGTCGAGGTCAGATTCGGACCCGCCCGGAATGCGCTCGAAGAGATAAAAATCGGAGAAGACAGCCGTGAAGAGTTCCCTGTAGTTATCGCGCGACTTGTCGTCGACGATCTGGCCGCTGAGCTCAACCTCTCCCGACTCGGGAACGTAAAGGCCGGTCAGGATCTTTGCCAACGTCGACTTGCCGCTTCCGTTGCCGCCGACCAGAAAGCATAAATCCCCAGGTTGAAACGTCAGGTCGATTGGACCGAGCGTAAAATTTGTATCTTCGTTTTCACGACGATAGCTGTGCGTCACGCCTTTGAGTTGCAAACTCTTCCATACCGGTGAGTTTTCCTTCGCATGATGGCCGTTGCCATTACCATTACCATTGCCGTTGCCATTGCCATTCAGTGCCAGTTCCGGCTTGTCGACTTTGAGCGAGAGTCCCAGTTCCTGAAGCCGCTTCAACGAGACTTGTGCCTGTGTGAATCCCGGCACTGTGGTCAGCAAGGCTGATATCGGACCCATGATGTAGAGAGTGATCAAGACGTATCCGGTGAGTGTCGGTCCCTGGCCATGTGCGACGAAGAGAATTGCTCCGATGAAAACGAAATAGAGCATACGTCCCCAGGTCTCGGCGAAGAGATACATGCTCATGCCGCTGGTGACATGGCGTCGCATCGCAACGGCGCTGGTCTCGAGATCCAGATCGAAAAACTCTTCGCGACGCATGCGATGGAGCTTCAGTTCCTTGTTGCCTTCGGAGAGCGCACGGAAGTGACTGAATAATTTTTCCGTCTCGACTCGCGCCAGCGACAAATACTTCCTGCCCTTGCGAAGCGGCAGTTGGTAACTGATGAAACCGACGACGAAAAACACAGCAAGGCCAACGAACAACTGTGGGGAAAGCCAACTGACATAGAGCATGCAGGCCGCAAGTGTCGTTAGTTGGATACAGATGATTGGTACGTTGAGCAGTGCCTGGGAAACTGAAACGGTGTCGTTCGTCAACGCCGCCAGCAGTTTGGCACTTCCCGCTTCCTCAATCTTCCGTAATGGCGCCTTGAGGATTTGCCGGCACAGGCGCAGCCGTAGATCAAAGATCGCTTCCTGCGAAAGGCGCAGTAACATGAGTTGTGAAACAACATTGCTGCACAACATCAGGAAGCACAAACCCGCATAGCTCACGAGCAAAGTTGAGACTGGTGCATCACCACGGCTCATTGCAGCGTGAATGATCGCGATCATCCCCGCATTGCTGAGACCACCAATGATGCCGGTCACGATGGTCAAAAGAACTACGTCTTTTGAGTTACGTATTAAAAACTTTATGAGATTCATAGCAGTTCCGATCGTCTCGGTAGTTTGGGTTATTGAATCAAGGCAGCGCTGGTCGTAGTGTTGTTTGGAGTGACTGCCTTTTCAACCTGGCTCGGCGTAACTCTGACTGGTCCACCGAGGGTGGCGCCGTCCACTCCCAGGTCGCCCATGCGAGTAGCGAATTCCTTTTCGAATGCCTCTTCCTGTTGGCTGTCCAAATGCCCTTTCCAATCGGCAGTCTGCCCTTTTCGGAAGAATGCGTTCTCTTGCTGGTGACGTTCCCAGGCAAATTCCATGAGCGTGTCAAACTTGTTTTCATGTTGCTTCATGAAAGCGAAGCTGCATCTTTCAAGAATGCCCGGAAGCGCTTCAAGGTTGAGTTCGATGTTGCAGAAAGCGCAGATCTTTTTAATGACCGCTTCCAGATCCTCGGTCATCTCTTCGTAGGTCAGAAACAGGACGTTGGGATCGTTACGGCGCTGCCACCAGTCTTTGACGTGAGCAAACCATGAACCGTATCCGACTTTGCCGCTGATGTACTGGTTGAAGAACTCGTTAAAGCTCTTTCCAAAACCCATGTGACTCTTGTGGTAGTAGTAATAGGAAACGGCGACGTCTTTTCCATTGCGAGCCACGTAGATGTACCGGCAGTCTCCCTTGGGCACCATGCGATAGTTGAGGTGAGTTTTGAAAATGCGCGGTGATGGTCTATTGAGACTTCTACCTTTACCGAGCGCGTGTTCGAGAAACGGCACTTGTTGAGAAATGTGCTCGAACTCCATGTTTCCATCTGTAGTCAGTTGATAAAGAATCTGCTGCAGCCAGGTCGTGCCCGATCGAGGGTAGGTCACGATGAAAATGTCATCGTTGCGGGGCACGAAGGACTTGCAAATGAGCGCCATTCTCAAGTCCAGGATTTTTGCCTGAATGAAGCCCAACACAAAGCTGAATATTGAGAGCGCGTAGTTTGCCGTTCTCATTAAACGGATAGACATATCTCGCTTAGCTGACATTGCTGCTGGCCTTTCTGAATTGGAAATTTGTTTCTTTATCTGAGGAAGCTGTCTGCGATTCCTGGGCCGATGAGGTCAGCCATAGCTACCAAAACCTTGCGCGGCGGAGTGAAGGGTTCGCGCGCGTGAGAGACGAGCATATTATCGATCAGCAGGACGTCTCCCTTCTGCCACGAGAATATGCAAGCTGCTTCCCGATACGCTTGCCGGATCTGATCGAGAACAGACTCCTCAATTGTCGAGCCGTCGCCATAATAGGTATTGAATGGCAGGTCTTCTTCGTCAAACTCCCTCAGCAGTGTTTCGCGCACGGCTAATTCCAGACTGGAAACATGGAAGAAGGCAGTGTGTTCAAACCAAACCGGCTCTTTTGTTTTTGGATGGGCCACAATCGCGCGGAAAATCTGTTTTGTCCTGAGTCGATCGTCGCTCTTCCACTCACAAACAATAGATCTCTCACGGCAATATTCTTCAACGTCTCTCCGGTTCCTTGTTTGAAACGCCTCATGCCACGGAAGACCAATTCCGTCGCCGTAGTTGCGTACATACATGACACCTTTTTCGAGAAAACGTTTGCGAATGTCTGCATCGAGAAGTTGTAACACCTTACGGCCGTCGGCAATGGGAGTTGCGCCTCCCGTCACTGCCGGTTGTTGACAGAAGAACCACAACTTCATCGGCCAGTTCTGCGTGTAAGACTGCTCGTTGTGGAAATGTATGTGCTGTTCGGCGGGGTGATCGGTAGAAGTATAGACGCCTTTGGAGATCAACTGGCGTGGCGACGAGCGCTCGCGATAGTCGAGCAACTCCGGCGTGATTGCACGCGTTAACATCTCGAACTCTGCCGCCGTTTCGATTCCAAACCCGCGCATCAAAAGGGCGCCGTGCTGTTCCAACTCACCGAGCAGACGTTCGCGTTCACTACGTCCCCATTCGGCCGCGTCAATTCCCTTCACCACCGGTTCCAGCACCAGCGGAAACCCTTCCGCTCCCGCGAGGAAACTGCGCTGGACCAGGCAATTGGTTGTCACGCTGACGGCCTTGCGTCTACCGAACCCACGCAGGGCTGGTCCATGCTCCATGATCTGCTGTTCGGTATTCATTGTAGATCTCCACCCGAGCTGCGGTCTGCTGCGTCAAGGTGCACGAGCGTGTCGATGAGTGGAGCAAGGTCTGGCGGCGGGGTGAGTGTGACGCCCTTGCGTTTGATCCGCTGTAGTTGCTGCTTGTTCGCTTCGATCAGTTTCCTGTCTTTGAGAACTTGTTCCTCTTTCTCAGTTTCGGAGATGTAGTTCAGGTCGTGAATCGGGACATCAGGCTGTTCTGCGATATTCTGCAGCAGCGTAATAAAATGTCCGGTCATGGTCTTGATGGTCGCCTCATCGAATATATCGGTGTTGTATTCGACCGAGCCGCCCAGATCAGGTCCTTCGGCCATGAGGAACAACAGATCGAGCTTGGCAGTTTGACTGTCAGTAACAAGCTGGGTGAATTTCAGTTCTGGTGTTGCCAGTACTTCGGTCGTGTTGTTGTTCTGAAGCACAAACTTAACCTGGAAAAATGGCTGTCTTCTGGCGATACGTTCCGGCCGCAGTTCCTCTACCAGCTTCTCGAACGGGACGTCCTGATGCGCATACGCTCCGAGACATACCTCGCGCACTCGCTTCAATAGCTCTTTGAAAGTTGGACCACCACTCAGGTCTGTGCGTAGCACCAGTTGGTTAATGAAGAACCCGATTAGGTTCTCAGTTTCCGCTCGATTACGGCCTGCGATGTCTGTACCAACGACGACGTCTTCCTGTTTCGCGTAACGTGACAGCAGCAACTGAAACGCACCCAGCAACACCATGAACAACGTCGCGCCTTCCTGCTGGCTGAGCTCTTTCAACTGCTGCGTCAGTTCGGTCGGCATCGTGAAGTAGTGATGTCTACCTCTGTAACTCTGGATTGCCGGGCGCGGACGATCTGTTGGTAATTCCAGCGCCGGCAAATCAGCCAACTGCTCGCGCCAGTATCCCAGTTGCTGCTCCAACACTTCGCCCTGCAACCACTCACGCTGCCAGCGTGCGAAGTCGCCGTACTGAATCGCCAACTCCTCGAGTGATGATTCCCTGCCTTCGCTGTAGGCCTGGTAGAGAGTGTCCACTTCCTTGATCAGCACTCCCATCGACCAGCCGTCGCTGATGATGTGGTGAGTTGTCAGCAATACGAGGTGTTCTTCCGCCGCCAGCCGCAACACTTTCACGCGCAGCAACTCTCCCGCACTCAGATCAAACGGCGTCGCTGCTTCCATTCGCACCAATCGCTGAGCTTCACCGTTGCGGAACTCATCGGCTATCGTGCTGAGGTCGATCAACAACAGCTTGAACGGCGCCGGCTCGGCGATCTGTTGGCGGGCCTCTCCATCAACCGCCACAAACCGCGTGCGCAACACTTCGTGTCGTCTGCTGATCTCCGTGAAAGTTCGTTCCAACGCTGCCAGATTTAGTGGTCCTCGCAAACGCACGATAGCTGGGCAGTTGTAGAAGGAGGTGTTCGGTTCGAGTTGATCCAGAAACCACAAGCGCTGTTGTGCGAACGAGAGCGGCAACGCTTCCGTGCGCTCACTCGCTACCAGCGGCGGTGCGACAATGCCGTCGCTCTGCGCGACCACC
>DATNJO010000738.1:0-10506 GCA_035603895.1 Pyrinomonadaceae bacterium | reverse complement strand
GTGAAGCAGTTGCCGGTGGAGCATGAAGGCGCCGCGAACCTGATGAGCGAAGTGCAGCGGGTGACGGTGGGCTTGAGTGAAGAGCAGACGCGTCAGTTGTTGCAGGAAGTGAATGGTGCTTACAACACGCAGATCAACGATGTGCTGCTGACGGCGCTGGGACAGACAGTGAGCGAGTGGAGCGGAAGCGCAGCGGTGTTGGTGGAGTTGGAAGGGCACGGTCGCGAAGAAGAGGAGATCGGCGAAGTAGACGTAACGCGGACGGTGGGCTGGTTCACGAGCTCGTATCCGGCGCTGCTGGAAGTTGGGGCTGGAGCAGATGCGGGCGCGGTGTTGCGCGGAGTGAAGGAAGGGTTGCGAAGTGTACCGCGGCGCGGTCTTGGCTATGGGATGTTGCGATACCTGGCTCAGAGCGATGATGCGGAGTGGACGGAGTCGGCGGCGCAGATCAGTTTCAACTATCTGGGACAGTTGGACCAGGTGCTGAGTGAAGATACCTGGCTTCAGCCTGCTTCGGAATCACATGGTCCAACGCGGAGCGAGAACACTAAGAGAACTCATCTACTCGAGCTCAATGGCGCCGTTGTGGGGGGCCGGTTAACACTGACGTGGAGTTACAGCGAACGGCAGTACGAAGCAGCGACGATCGAACGTTTGGCGGGGAACTACATCCGTCGGTTGCAAGAGTTGATCGCACATTGTGTGGCGGTGAAGCAGCGCGGGTTTACGCCGTCAGATTTTCCGCTGGCAGTGGTGGGTCAGGAGCAGATCGATGAGTTGCTGGCGCGAGGTGTTGAGATCGAAGACATTTACGGATTGTCTCCGATGCAGCAAGGCATGTTGTTCCACAGTCTGCTCGAACCCGGCAGCGGAGTCTACATGGAGCAGATGTCATGTGAGCTTCCAATTGCAATAGACGAACAAGCTTTTGAATTGACGTGGCAGCGACTCATCAGCCGGCACACAATTCTGCGCACTTCATTTCTCTGGGCGCAATTAGCTCAGCCAGTTCAAGTCGTTCACCGGCACGTTCAGCTACCAATCGAAAAAGTTGATTGGCGCGGAATTACCAAAGAGGAACAGCAACAACGTCTCGCTATCTATCTGAACGAAGAACGCCATCGAGATTTTAATTTTGCGGAAGCACCACTCATGCGAATCAAGCTTATTCGCATGAGCGAATCCGCTTATCAACTCATCTGGACGTTCCACCACTCACTGCAGGACGGATGGACCGGTCCACTAGTGCTCAATGAAATGTTCTCGACCTACGAGATGTATTGCCGTGGTCAGGAACCAGAGTGGAAGCCCGGCCAGCCCTATCGCAACTACATCGCCTGGTTGCAGCGACAGAGCAAGGAAGAAGCGGAGCTTTACTGGCGCGGACAACTAGCCGGCGTCAGCGCGCCGACGCCACTGCGACTCGGAAACAGCGGGCGTGCTGACGTTACGGTGGACCAAAGCGAAGCCAGTCATCACAGCGAACATCAGCGGCACTACAGCGCGGAGTTGACGGAACAATTAGAGCGCTATGCGCGGCAGCATCAGTTGACGCTGAACACGCTGGTGCAAGGCGCGTGGGCGTTACTGTTGTCGCGGTACAGTGGGACGGAGGAAGTGGTGTTTGGCGTGACTGTTTCCGGACGACCGGCGGCACTGGCAGGCGTGGAAGAGATGGTCGGACTGTTTATCAACACGTTGCCACTGCGCGTGCGAGTGGACGCGGAGACAGAAGTAGGTGAGTGGTTAGCGGAAGTGCAGGAACGCGCGGTGGAGATGAGGCAGTATGAATACTGCTCGTTAGTCGAGGTGCAAGGTTGGAGTGAGGTTGGACGAGAGCAGAGTCTGTTCGAGAGCATCGTGGTGTTTGAGAACTACCCGGTTGATAGAACGTTGAAGGAGCGAGCCGGCCAGAGTTCCGCCATTACCGTTGGTCAGGTCAGCACAGTTGAGCGCACGAATTATCCGTTGACTATCGTGATTGGTCCCGGTCGCGAGATGTGGATGAAGTTGAGTTATGACCGGACACATTTTGATGAAGCAACGATTCAGCGGCTGGGAGCACAATTCGAGAGACTACTGACCACGATGGTGACGAACCCGCAGCAGAAGCTCGCAGAGATATCGCTGCTTTCCGCCGCCGAGCACGAGCAGGCAGTATTCGATTGGAACCAGACGGCGGTTGAGTATGGGCCAATTTCGTATGTGCACGAGTTGTTTGAACTACAGGTCGAACGAACGCCCGAGGCGATCGCGCTGTTGTTTGAAGATCAGAGTGTGAGTTATCAGGACTTGAATGAGCGCGCGAACCAACTGGCGCGTTACCTGCGGGCACGTGGCGTCGGAGCCGAAGTGCCGGTGGCGGTTTGCTTGCCGCGGTCGATAGAACTGGTAGTCGCATTGTGGGCAATCCTGAAAGCAGGCGGTGCTTACGTGCCGCTGGATGCGGAGTATCCGGTAGAGCGGCTGAACTTCATGCTCGCAGATGCGGGAGTGGGTTTGTTGCTGACCCAGTCGGGGCTGCTGGAGAGGTTACCGGTGGTGGCTGACCTCGAGGTCATCAACCTGGACCAGATCGGTGAAACGATTGGCGTCGAGAGCAAAGAGAACCTGGAAAACAGCGTGAGTGGTGAGAATCTTGCCTACATCATCTACACCTCCGGTTCGACCGGCCGGCCAAAGGGAAGCATGATTCATCAGTATGCGTTGACAAATCGCATGCTCGGCCTGGCCCAATTCTTCGAATTCAACCAGAACGACAGGATGCTTCAGTGTCTCTCGCCCAGCTTTGATGCTTTTGGCGAAGAGCTGTTTCCTACTCTGCTGAGTGGCGCCGCGCTGGTGCTGCATCGCGATCTCTTTGCACTTACTGCCGGGGAACTTCTGGAGAGTTGCCGTAAAGCGAATGTCACTACGTTCCACATGGCCGCCGCATTCTGGGGCCAGCTCGTAGATCAAATGGTGGCGGGGCAACTGCGCTTTCCGGAGTCGGTAAGACTGTTCATCACCGGCGGCGAGAGTCCGACCATCGAGAGGGTCGCCGCGGTGTTTGCAGCAGCGCAACCCCGGTTGAGATTTATCAATGCCTATGGTCCAACTGAAGCTGTTGTCACCGCTACTGTTTATGAGACGCCGGCGGAAAGCCTGGGTCTTCTATCGCGCCTGCCGATTGGCCGGCCACTGACGAACACGGTCGCGTATTTGCTCGACGAGCAGATGCAGCCTGTGCCGGTTGGATTCGCCGGAGAGTTGTACCTGGGCGGCGTAAGCGTGGCGCGCGGCTATGTGAACGGCGCTGCAATCACAGCCGAACGATTTATTCCAGATCCTTTCAGCACAATGCCGGGCGCAAGGCTGTATCGAACCGGCGATCTCGGACAATATCTCGAAGACGGCGCGATCGAATTTCTAGGCCGAATTGACGAACAAGTGAAAGTGCGCGGCCACCGCATCGAGCTAGCCGAGATTGAAGCTGTATTGCGCCAGCATGAGGCAGTGCGAGAAGTGGTTGTTGTGGGCCGCGAAGACGAGCGTGAAGAATTTCAACTGGTAGCCTACGCGATACTGCACGCTCAAGACGCTGCCACGTCCAGAACTTTGCAGCAATATCTTAAAGCAAAGCTGCCCTCGTACATGATTCCCTCCTCGTTTGTCTTGTTGGACCAACTACCACTCACGCCTCACGGAAAGATAGACAAACGAGCGCTACCTGCTCCCGAGCCGAGTTGGATGGAGCCTGCCGAGGTTTACGTCGCACCGAGAACAACCACAGAACAACTGTTGGCCTCCATTTGTGCGGAGGTGCTGGGAGTCGAACGGGTGGGCATCCAGGACAACTTCTTCGAGTTGGGTGGACATTCATTACTCGCCACGCAATTCATGTTGCGAGCGAGAGAAGCATTTCAAACCGAAGTGCCTCTGCGTAGTCTTTTTGAATATCCCACGATTGCCGAACTGGCCGCGAGCATTGAAGTCGCGGTGGGTGCGGGCGAGGGTTTGCAGGGTCTGCCATTGGTGGCGAGACCGCTCGACGAACCGCTACCGCTGTCATTCGCACAACAACGACTTTGGTTCCTGGATCAGCTCGAACCCAACAGCGCGTTCTACAACATTCCTGCTGCGGTGCGGGTGAGTGGCCAACTCAACCTGCCGGCGCTCGAACGCACCTTTACAGAGATTGTCCGCAGACACGAAGCATTGCGCACGCGCTTTGTCACCGTTGACGGCGAAGCGCGCCAGATCATCTCGCAACCCGCGCCGGTCGCAATCCATGTGACTGATCTCACGGAAATGGATCCCGCGCTTCGCGATGCCGAAGCTATTCGATTGGGGAAAGCGGAGGCAGCCCGAACGTTTGATCTACACGCGGGAGATTTGCTGCGAGCTAAAGTGCTGCGCGTAACGGCCGAAGAACACATCGTGTTGTTGACGATGCATCACATCATCAGCGACGGATGGTCCATGAACGTGCTGATCAAAGAAATCGGCACGCTCTACGAGGCTTATAGCGAAGGCAAGGAATCACCGCTCGAAGAGTTAACAATTCAGTATGGCGACTATGCACGCTGGCAGCGGCAGTGGATGCAGGGCGAGCTGCTCGAGCAGCAACTTGGTTACTGGCGCGAACAGTTAGCAGAGTTACCGGTGCTGGAAATGCCGACAGACCGCACTCGGCCCGCAACGCAAAGTTACAGAGGTAAACGCACGAGCTTCATCGTTCCGGCAGACGTCACGCAGCAATTACGAGAACTGAGTCAGCAGGAAGGCGCAACGATGTTCATGGTGTTGCTGGCCGCTTTCCAGTTGTTGTTATCGCGCTACTCGGGACAAGAAGACATCGTCGTCGGAACAGACATCGCAGGACGAAGTCGTGAAGAGACTGAGAACCTGATCGGATTCTTCGTCAACACGCTGGTGATGCGCACCGATTTGAGTGGTGGTCCAACGTTTAGACAACTGGTGCAGCGAGTGCGAGAAGTTTCTTTGGGGGCTTATGCGCATCAGGACGTCCCGTTTGAGAAGCTGGTGGAAGAGTTGCAGCCGGAACGCGACCTCAGTCGTCAGCCACTATTCCAGGTGATGTTCGAAGTTCAAAATATCTTTGCAAGCAGCAGCTCAACGACGTCTCAACTGGGGATGAGCCATGTCGATGTGAATACGGACACGGCGAAGTTTGATCTTCTGCTCGCGTTGACGGATGCACCGAATCGTTTGGGCGGTTCGTTGGAGTACAGCACAGACCTGTTCGATGGTTCGACTGTAGAGAGGATGGTCGCGCACTTGCAGAATTTGTTGGCAGCGATCGTCAAGAGCTCTGAATCATCGATCAATGAGTTGTCCATCCTGAGCGAGGATGAAGCACAAAAGCAGTTGTACGACTGGAACAAGACCGAAGCGGAATTCCCGTTGGCAAGCACTTTCAGCGTGCTGTTTGAAGCACAGGTAGAAAGAAATCCAGAGTCGATAGCAGTCGTAGACCGGGGCGAGCCGTTCACCTATCGCGAACTGAACGTGCGCACCAACAAATTGGCGTCTGCGCTGATTGCCGTCGGCGTTGGTCCAGAGACGATTGTGGCTTTGCTTGCAGAGCGTGGCGTTGATCTTTTGACAGCGATGATCGCGGTTTGGAAGGCAGGCGGAGCGTACCTTCCGCTCGACCCGCTTTATCCGATCTCACGCATCGCCGGCATCCTTCAGCAGAGCAAGACTCGCCTGGTCCTGACCGCTAATGAGCTTCATGGAAAAGTTGAAGCGGCTTCTAAAGAACTGGAAGCGGAAAAGCGCCCGCTTATCAGAGAGATTGGGCAATTGTTAGCGAGCGGAGCTGAGACGGAGAATCCGCAGTGCCAATACGACCCGAATAATCTGGCGTATGTGATCTACACCTCCGGTTCAACCGGCATTCCGAAAGGCGCGATGGTTGAACAGCGGGGAATGATCAATCACCTGTTCGCCAAGATTAAGGATTTGCAAATTGGCGCAAACGACCGCATCGCACAAACCGCTTCTCAGTGTTTTGACATCTCGGTCTGGCAGTTTCTTTCGGCCCTGTTGGTTGGAGGCCAGGTTTATATCGTCGATGACGAGATCGCGCGGGATGGGCGAAGACTACTGCAAGAGGTGGAAACGTACGGTCTAACGTTGGTCGAGACGGTTCCTTCGCTGATGAGAACCATGCTCGACGAGTCTACAGCGATACATAAAGAGCAGTTTTCTCTTTCGACCGTCAGGTGCCTGGTGGCGACGGGTGAGGCACTTCCAGTTGAACTGTGCCGGCAATGGCTCACGAAATATCCTCACGTAGCTTTGATGAATGCCTATGGCCCAACGGAATGTTCTGATGATGTGACCCATCACATGATTGAAGAGATTCCGTCGATGGACGTCGTTCGCATGCCCATTGGAAGACCCGTGTCGAATATGCAGATGTACATTCTCGACAAGGATCGCAAACCTTTGCCGGTGGGAGCAGTCGGTGAATTGTATGTCGGTGGCGTTGGCGTCGGTCGTGGTTATCTTAATGATCCCATTCGCACAGCAGAAGTTTTCCTGACGGATCCCTACAGTGGAATAGAGGGAGCGCGGTTGTATCGGACGGGTGACGTGGCGCGGTATCTGGCGGATGGGCGGATTGAGTATGTGGGTAGAGCAGACGAGCAGGTGAAGGTGCGTGGCTATCGCATCGAGTTGGGTGAAGTGGAAGCCGTGCTGGAGCGGCAGGCAGGCGTGGCCGAGTGTGTAGTGGTGGCGCGTGGTGAAGAGGGTGAGAAGCGGTTGGTGGCGTATGTGGTGGCGGAAGCAGGCGTGAGTCTGAGTGTGACGGAACTGCGCACGCGCCTAGGCGAGCAGTTACCTGGCTACATGGTGCCGGCCGCGTTTGTGCTGCTGGAGTCATTACCGCTGACGAAGAACGGAAAAGTCGATCGGCGTGCATTGCCGGAGCCGGAAGCGAGCCAACAGTATGTAGCGCCGCGGACGGCGACGGAAGAGATCCTCGCAGGCATCTGGCAGAGCCTCCTGAAAGTGCAGCGAGTAGGTGTCAACGACAACTTCTTCGAACTCGGCGGTCATTCACTGCTGGCAACGCAGTTTGCCTCACGCTACAGAGAGGTATTTCAGAGTGAGTTTTCTTTAAGAAATCTCTTTGAACACCCAACAGTGGCCGAACTTGCTTCACTAATCATCCACGAACAACCGACTCCTTCCGAGATGACACTTTCGGATGGATTGATTAAACGTCAAAAGACTAAAACAGCAGATGAATTGCTACTCGAACTCGAACAGCTCGATACGGATGTTTCTCTAGCCGAACTGTTCTAAACCCAAACTTTCTTGCCTCGTCAATCAGAGGCATTCAAACCGTACAACCAAACCAACGATTTCAAAGGTTTGTCCAATGATGAGTCTGTCTGAACGTCTGGCTGCACTGCCCTCGCATAAGCGAGCGAAGCTCGCTGCGCAGCTTCCGCCACTCTCATTTGCGCAACAGCGCTTGTGGTTCCTGGACCAACTCGAACCGAACAGCGCCTTCTACAACATTCCGGCGGCAGTGCGTTTGAGTGGACAACTGAATATCGCGGCTCTGGAACGGACCTTCACTGAGATCGTAGGGCGACACGAAGCATTGCGCACCAGCTTCATCACTATTGACGGAGAAGCCCGGCAACTGATCGCAGCACCAGTACCTTTTAAAGTTCCAGTAGTAGATCTCACTACGATGGCGGCCGAGTTGCGCAGTGCTGAGGCTGAGCGACTGGCGCGTGCGGAAGCTACCACGCCATTTGATCTAAGCGCGGGAGAATTGTTGCGGGTGCAAGTGCTGCGCGTGGCGGCAGACGAACACATCGTTTTGCTAACGCTGCATCACATCATCAGTGATGGCTGGTCCATGGGTGTGTTGATCCGGGAAGTGGGCACGCTCTACCAGGTATACAGCAATGGACAAGAGTCGCCACTCGAAGAGTTGGCGATACAGTATGGCGACTATGCACGTTGGCAGCGGGAGTGGTTGCAGGGTGAGGTGCTGGAGCAGCAATTAGGATACTGGCGCGAGCAGTTGGCGGAGTTGCCTGTGCTGCAAATACCGGCCGACCACACACGCCCGGCAGTGCAGACCTATAAAGGAAGTCATCATCGCTTCAGCATACCGCTCGAAGACACACAAAAGCTGAAAGACCTGAGTCAGCAAGAAGGCGCAACACTATTCATGGTGTTGCTGGCTGCTTTTCAGTTGTTGTTGTCGCGTTACTCAGGACAAGAAGACATCGTCGTCGGCACCGCGATTGCCGGACGGAATCGCGCCGAGACCGAAAAGCTGATCGGCTGTTTCGTCAACACGCTCGTGATGCGCACCGACCTGAGCGGTGGTCCAACTTTCAGGGAACTGGTTCGGCGAGTGCGCGAAGTTTGTTTGGGAGCATACGCGCATCAGGACGTCCCGTTTGAGAAGTTGGTGGAAGAGTTGCAGCCGGAACGTGACCTGAGCCGCTCGCCACTGTTCCAGACCATGTTCATTCTTCAGAACACCACGGTTAAAGAGCAGCAGTCTTCCGGGGCGCTGGACATGAGCAGCATGGGCAGCGAAACCAACACGGCACAATACGATTTAGTGCTGACCATGATCGACGACGGACAAGGGACGCTGGAATACAACACGGATCTATTTGAGGCAGAGACAGTGTCGCGGATGTGCCGGCACTTCCAAAGACTGCTAGCAGAACTCGCCGCTGACCCGCAGCAAAAGATCGCGCGCGTGCCGATGCTGAGTGAAGCAGAGCGGGAGCAGATACTCGTCGCTTGGAACCAGACGGCGGTCGAGTATGGCCCAGTTGAATGCTTGCACGAGTTGTTCGAGCAGCAGGTGGAGCGCACGCCTGAAGCGACGGCGCTGTTGTTTGAAGAGCAGAGTCTGAACTATCGCGAGCTTAACGAGCGCGCGAATCAACTGGCACGTCACCTGCGCACTCGTGGTGTAGGACCGGAAGTGCTCGTCGCTGTTTACCTGCCACGCTCGATCGAAATGGTAGTAACACTGCTGGGCATTTTAAAAGCAGGCGGCGCTTACCTGCCATTGGATCTGGAGTATCCGGCCGAGCGACTGAGCTTCATGCTCGAAGATGCAAGAGTGGGTTTGTTGCTGACCGAGTCGCGTATCCGGGAGCAGTTACCGGTTGTGGAAGACCTCGAAGTTATCTGCGTGGACCAGATTAGCGAAGCGATCAGTCGAGAGAGTCAAGCGAACCTGGCTAGTGGCGTGAACGCAGAGAATCTGGCTTACGTGATCTACACGTCCGGTTCCACGGGACGGCCTAAAGGCGTGATGATCCCGCACCAGTGCGTCGTCAATTTCTTTACCGGAATGGACAGTGCGCTCGATTTTCAGGCGCCGGGTGTGTGGCTCGCGGTTACGGGGATCTCTTTCGATATTTCCGTCCTGGAATTGTTCTGGACCATTACGCGCGGCTTCAGTGTTGTTGTTCATAATGAGCGGCTCGCTGAACTCCGACAAGCCCAACGTGCTACGCCGAAGAAACCACTCGACTTCAGTCTCTTCTATTTCGCCAGCGATGGATCTTCGCGTGCCGGACAACGGTATCAACTGCTACTCGAGGGAGCACGCTTTGCTGACGAGCATGGTTTTTCTGCTGTGTGGACTCCCGAGCGACACTTCCATGATTTCGGCGGGCTCTATCCAAATCCCTCAGTGAGCGGCGCAGCCATAGCTGCCATTACAAAACAGGTACAGATACGAGCAGGTAGCGTGGTGTTGCCGTTGCATCATCCGGTGCGTGTGGCTGAAGAGTGGTCCATGGTCGACAACATCTCAAACGGCCGCGTCGGAATCTCTTTTGCTTCTGGCTGGCACGCCGGGGACTTTGTCTTTGCGCCGGAACGCTTCGCCCAGCGCAAGCAGATAATGATGGATGAGATTGAGACCGTGCGACGACTCTGGCGGCGAGAAGCTGTCGAGTACACAAGTGGAACCGGGAAGCCGGTGTCCGTACGCATCATGCCGCCGCCGATCCAGCAGGAACTGCCGGTGTGGTTGACGGCAGCAGGTAATCCTGAAACTTTCGAGTTGGCCGGGAAGATTGGAGCAAACCTGCTGACCCACTTGCTTGGACAGAGTGTTGAGGATCTGGCCGAGAAGATAAAGATCTATCGAAACGCATGGAAACAGGCCGGACATGCCGGGAGTGGTTGCGTCAGCCTGATGTTGCACACGTTCGTGGGAGAACGAATGGATGAAGTGCGTGAGCAGGTCAGAGCGCCATTCACCGCTTACCTGGCAAGCTCGCTCGATTTGATGAGAAACCTCGCACAAAGTGTCGGAATAAACATCGACGACAAGAGCTTGAGCAAGGACGACATGGCGGCCCTGTTGTCGCATGCGTTTGAGCGCTACTTCGAGACCAGCGGGTTGTTGGGCACACCTGAGAAATGTTTGACGATCCTGGACCAGTTGCAGGCAATCGACGTTGATGAAGTGGCTTTCCTGGTCGATTT
>DATNJO010000737.1:0-3448 GCA_035603895.1 Pyrinomonadaceae bacterium | reverse complement strand
CGGCTCGTCTGGTCCGGTCATCGCGATCTCATCGCCGTAATAAAGTTGCGGCACGCCGCGCGTCGTCAACACAAACGCATTGGCCAGCTTCAGTCCCGCGATCGTCGCGCCCTTTTCGCTCATGAAGCGTCCGTCATCGTGGCCGCCGAGCAACGTCACGAGAATCTCCGGGTTGGTGTAGAGGTAATCACGCGCAAGCGTCTTCGGGAGGACGTCGAGAGCGCCACCTTCGGCGAAAGCGTGCCTGATCGAATAGAAGAGCGGAAAATCAAGCAGCGAATCCAAGCCCGAATCGATGCCGTCGAAACGGACGCGCCCGCCCTGGAAAAAAGAAGTGTGGACCACGTCGCCGTCCTTTACTTCTCCGACGACCTTGAAATTCGGGAATTCGCGTTTGAGCGCCGCATTCCAATCGCGCCAGAACTCGTTCGGCACGTACTGCCACGTGTCCATCCGAATGCCATCAAGGCCGGTGACGCCGATCCACCACAACGTGTTCTGAATCAAATAGCGTGAGACTTCTTTGTCGTGCTGGTTGAGGTCGGGAAGAAAATCGAGAAACCAGCCCTCCATCGTTTCGCGCTTCAGTTGTTCGACCGGACGCGGATCGTGAAGCACCCACGTTTGAAAGACGTTCTTCAGATGGTTCGACTTGGTGCCGTTGAACCACGCCGGCGTTGGCGGATCGTCAACCCACGGATGATATGGGCCAGTGTGATTGACGACCTGATCCTGGATGATCTTGATCCCGGAGCGGTGCGCTGCGTCGACCAGATCTTTCAGTTTGTTCAACGACCCGAAGTGTTCTTCCACAGCGTAAAAGTCCTGCGGGTTGTAACCATGAAAGCCGGTGCTGGGCTTTCCTTCCTTCAGTTCGATCTGATTGAGGCGATCGTAATTGTCGTACCATGGCGTCAGCCAGATCGCGGTGATGCCGAGATCTTTGAGATACGGCAGACGATCGATCACGCCCTGGAGATCGCCGCCGTGGTAGTAGAACTTGTTCTTCGGATCGTAAATGCCGGGCGACTGCAGCGGGTCGTTGTTTGATTTGTCGCCGTCGCTGAAGCGATCGATCATGACGAGGTAAAGCACGTCGGCCGGCGAGAAGCCCTGGAAACGGCCTTGTCGATTCAGTGGTGGGAGGATCTCGAAAGAACCGCGCGCGGGGCCGATAGTGATTGTGCGCTGACCGGGCTGTGCGTTTGGAGAGATCGCGACGTCAACAAAAGCGTAAGTGCCTTGTTCGTTAAATCCTGGCGCGCCGGCAACGCGGACTCCTGAACCCAAGATTCGTATAGATCTGTGCTTGAGGTTTTTGCCGCGAATCAATAAACGCACAGGACTAAGTGAACTGCCCGTCCACCAACTCGGAGGATCGACTTTCAGGATCTCTGATTGCTGGGCCAAAGCCATTATCGGCCACAGACAAACACAGAAAACACAGATAAGCAGTCTTCCATAGAGTAACGTTAGTTTTTTTAGACGCTCAGCGATCTCCTCTGTCAGCGCACCCGAGCGGTAGCGCCAGGACCAGTTGCCGTCTGTGCTGTTCGGGAGATTCATTCGCGCTTCTGTGCCGAGTCCAAGCACGTCCTGCAAGGGCACGATCGCCGTGTTTGCGACGGAAGCAAACACGGCGCGGATGAAGTCCCAGTGAATATCTTTGCCGTCGCTGTTCAGGTAGTCCAAACAGAATTGAAGCTCGCGTTCGATCTGCTCTTCGGTGCGCGTCGAACCCTCACCTGCGACACTCTGAAACCAACCCACGGTCGTGTCGTTGTCGTGCGTGCCGGTGTAGGCGACGACGTTTGCGATGTAGTTGTGCGGCAGGTCGATGTTCTTTGTGTCGCCGCCGAAACCAAACTGAAGAATGCGCATGCCGGGAAAACCAAATTCATCGCGCAACGCTACGACGTCAGGCGTGATTACGCCCAGATCTTCGGCAATGATCGGCAACTGGCCCAACGTCTCGCGAATCGCCGCGAACAGCTCCCGGCCCGGCGCTTCAACCCACTGCCCGCGCTCCGCGGTTTTGTCGCCGCCGGGAATTTCCCAACACGCCGCGAAACCGCGGAAGTGGTCCACGCGCGCGATGTCGACGACCTTCAGCGTCGCGCGCACGCGTTCGATCCACCACGCAAAGCCGTCGGCTTTCATGCGCTCCCAGTTGTAAAGCGGATTGCCCCAAAGCTGACCTGTGGCGCTGAAGTAATCGGGCGGCACACCGGCCACAACGAGCGGGCGGCCGTTTTCGTCCAGCTTGAACTGATCGGGGTTGGTCCAAACGTCGGCGGAGTCCTGGGCCACGAAGATCGGCAGGTCGCCGACGATCTTGATGCCGCGATCGTTGCAGTAGTCTTTCAACGCAAACCACTGCTTGAAGAACAGAAACTGGTAGAACTTCTGCGCTTCGATCTCTTCGCGCAATTCCTCGCGAGCGCGTGCGAGCGCTGCGGGAGCGCGGCTCGCAAACTCGGGCTCCCAGTCGTTCCAAGCCACGCCACCGTGAACATCCTTCAACGCACGAAAGAGCGCGTAGTCGTCGAGCCAATGCGCTTCTTGCTGGGCGAAAGTTTCGAAGGCGCTGCGGAGGTCCGGATCAGTCGTTTTTGTGTAGTCTCGATAGGCGCGACGTAAGATCTCATTTTTATCGGTTTGAAATCCTATGTTCAGCTTCTCGGGACTAATGAGCGCCGCGTTTCCCGCGAACGCTGAAAAACATGCGTAAGGCGAGTCGCCATAACCCGTTGGCCCAAGCGGCAACACTTGCCACAGACTCTGCCCGGCGTTCACGAGAAAATCGACAAACTTGTACGCCTCTGGCCCAAGATCGCCGACACCGAATTCTCCCGGCAACGAGGTCGGATGAAGCAGGATTCCACTAGCTCGCGGAAAGTTCATGATGCTCTGAAAGCGACTGCTGAATTAGCTGGAAGGGTTATGCCTGTTTCGCCCGTGGAGACACGGATTTTTCCGATTAAAGGCACGATCGATTTAAAAGGGATGTTGACCTCCTGCTCTTTGTTCTGACGGTTGATGGCGATGACCACGGTTTCAGTGTTGTCCTGGCGCGCAAAGACGTAAACATTGTCGTCGTAAACGAGATCGATCAATCGTCCACGGCGAATCGCTGAGTGCTCGCGCCGCAAACGAATCCATTCCCTGGTCCAATCGAACATCTGGCGTGCTTTTCCCTTTCGCTCGGCGGCTTGGAACGCACTGACTGGAAAATCGCGGCGGTTATCCGGGTCTTCGCCGCCTTCCATTGCAATCTCTTCGCCGTAATAAAGCTGCGGAATTCTACGCACACTCAAGATAAAAGCCGTGTGCAACATCGCGCCGCCAAGATCTGCGCCGTCGAGCGACAAAAAACGCGGCGTGTCGTGATTGTTCGCCAACACCGTGAGCTTCGCAGGATCGGGATAGAGCGCGTCGTACTTCAACT
>DATNJO010000736.1:0-3968 GCA_035603895.1 Pyrinomonadaceae bacterium | reverse complement strand
GTCAGCAGAACTGCTTGAGAGCCATCTCTCGTACCCTTTTCTGGTTTACTTCCACTCGCAGCATGTCAATCAATCGTGGTTAGGAGCGCTGACCGCCATCCTGGATACATCTGCCCTCGTAATCGCTGGCATCGATGGCGGACCGATTCGCCAGGCAAAGCTGACATTTGCCATGGCTCGTCACGCCGTCGTCGAGTTAACTCAAAATTTCATCCTTTCGCCACCAGCACCGGCAGCTGATCGCCTGCCATCTTCCAGTTTCACAGTGTTGCAGAAGATATTGGCGGAAGCCGATGTCAGCATGCGAGCCGGCACGGCAACTGAACAGAAACTTTCCGAGTTGCGGCGAATGTATGAACCACATGTCCAGGCTCTAGGCAAATATTTATTGATTTCAATGCCGCCGTGGTTCCGGATTAGTGAGAAGCCCGACAACTGGGAGATCAGCAATTGGCAGACTCCAATCCTTTCAATAGCTACAGAAAACAGCGCGATTCACGAGACGAACGGCAAATGGTTAACTGAGGGATAACGCTGATGGATACCGGATACATAACTGCTCTTGCAGCGCTCGGCGGTGCTGCATTAAGCGGTCTTACGTCGTTCGCGAGTTCGTGGACGGGCACCCAAATGAAAGGCACCGCAGTGCCATCAGTAAATCCAAGCGACAAAAACTCCATCGCTTACGCTATCGAGCAACTGGCTGAGGTGGAAATCGACGAGATTCGTCATCCGACCCACGGCCCAAGATTTCTAACGTGAGGTTTCGTATGTCAGGCAAAAAAGAAGCAACTGTGACGGAAGCACAACCAGGTACGGTTCAACCTCACCATCCGGGTCAGGAAGTTTTCAGATCGGTCCTGTCCGAAGACCTCGACTGGAAGCCCTTTGCCGCCTTTCCACCTTCGGTCCGCCTGGCAGTCGTTGTCGGTCAGCCCTCGGAGGCCGACCCGTACACGATCAGGGTCCGAGTACCCAACGGCGTGAAGATCATGCCACACCGACACCCGGAGGATCGGGTTTACACAGTTATGTCCGGCGTTTTCTACATCGGCCTGGGTGATCAATTCGACGCCGCTAAACTCCAGGCGTTTCCGCCCGGTAGCGTTATCGTCCTGCCGGGCAATACGTCGCATTTCCACTGGGCTAAATCCAGTGAATACGTCACCCAAGTTACGGCGATTGGTCCACTTGGCCTGGAATACATCAGTCCAAAAGACGATCCGCGATGGAGCGCTAAACGCCGTGAGAAAAAGTAATCGGTTCAACGGAGATTGGAAATGAGCGTATCGATCGTGCAAAGAAGCGTGGAAAGAATCGCGATAGTCAGGTCGCTGCGAGGGATCACGTTTATGATTTCCATGATCTTGATCTCAGCTCAACTGCTCGCGGAACCTCGACGAAAGGAGCATGTCGTGGAACACCCAACTTTTTATCGAACGGTGCAGGTAGACGGTTTGTCAATCTTTTACCGCGAGGCTGGTCCCAAGAGCGCGCCGACAATTCTGCTACTGCACGGGCTGCCGTCTTCATCACGAATGTTTGAACCTCTTTTCAAACGGCTTTCTGATCGCTATCACCTTGTCGCGCCGGATTACCCGGGATTTGGTCACAGCGACTGGCCCTCTCCAAAAAAGTTTGCCTACACATTCGATCACTATGCCGAGATCATGAATCGTTTCACCGAGGCGCTGGGACTCTCGCACTACACACTTTACATGCAGGACTATGGTGGTCCAGTTGGGTTTCGGATGGCACTGGTCCATCCCGAACGGATCGATTCGTTGATCGTTCAGGACGCGGTCGCGCATAACGAAGGGCTCGGTGCCAACTGGAAACCGCGACGCGCTTTTTGGGCCGATCGTGCGGCCAACGAAAAAGCGCTGCGCACAAATCTACTGTCGCTTCAGACGACGCGAACGCGCCATGTCGGAAACGATCCGAATGTCGAACGGTATGACCCGGATCTCTGGACGGATGAATTTGCGTTTCTCAATCAACCCGGGCAGGGAGACATTCAAAGTGATCTGTTCTATGACTATCGGACAAATGTAGACGCATATCCTAAATGGCAAGCGTGGATGCGCGAGAAACAACCGCGGCTCTTGGTGATCTGGGGTAAGTACGATCTGTCCTTCGATCCTGGTGAACCGGAACGCTATCGCCATGACGTCCCCAAAGCCGAAGTGCACGTACTCGACGCCGGCCACTTTGCTCTGGATACGGCTTCGGATGAAATCGCCGCATTGGTGCGAGGCTTTGTACCGGCAATCCGGTGACGCGATACTGCCACGAGGTAGAGTCAACCGGCTAAGGAGAAGAACCACGGCAACTGTAACGATGACATGGCCCACTTTGCCTCCTTTCACACGCCGAGAGTGTTTATCATCAAAAGAGTAGTTGGATTAAAGATAAAGCTGGTGAAGCGTTCGCGGTGATAACAAGTCTTAAATACTCGGCATTGAGTATTCGGGCCGCGGAAGTCCGTGGGCCGACTGTCACAACGATACCAGCGTCACGCAGTGTCGCCAGCCCTCTCCCGTTAACTCGAGGATTTGGGTCCGTGGTACAACACACAACTCGTTTCACTTGAGCTTCAATCAACGCGTCGGTACATGGAGGAGTTCGTTTGCCAGCTCCTCGGTGACAGCAGGGTTCCAAATTGGTGTAGACAGTTGCGCCTTCCGCGAGACTCCCGGCTTGTTCGAGCGCCAACACCTCGGCATGCTTGACTCCTTCATAGCGGTGAAAACCCTGACCGACGATGATGCCATCTTTCACAATCACAGCACCTACGAGAGGGTTCGGCTTTACCTGACCTTCCCCCTTGGCCGCGAGGACAAGAGCGAAATCCAGAAAGTACAGATCGAGGTCTTGTTCGTCATTGACAGCCACATTCCTGGTCACAACTTTCATCCTAAAATCCACCAGCAAATTCAAACGTATCGGTTGAGCGCAAGCACTTAAACGAGCGCAGCGTCAGAATCATGGTTGTCGCAAAAACGAGTGCGCCGCAGGCGACGTGTGCGACCGTGATCGCCACCATCGGATTAAGAGGCTGCGGGCCTTCGGGCGATGCCTGTCTCGTTATGTACGCAGCCAAACCCAGAAGCAATTGAATACCAAGAAGCGCCAGAGCGATTGCAGCCGGCCGTGTAAGAAAGATCTGATTCGGATGCCGCCGCAGAATGGTGACCGCCGTGATAGCGAGCATCAATGTCACCGCCAGAGCGCCACCGACATGTGCCAACAGCAGCTCAGTCGGCAGGGGCTTATCCCAAGTGGCCGAATGCCGTAGTGTCGCGCCGATTACCAACTGCAAAAAAACAGTAACAACCGAAGCCAGACAAAGATATCTGGCAGGCACAATTCCCTGCTCATATATTGTTACCAGGCGTCGCTCCCAACTCGGCGACGTAATGACGGCAAGACTGACCGTCGTGCAGAAAAAAAGTTGTGCGAGTGTCGCATGAGCGGCGGAGACGGCCAGCGGCAGCATTAGCTTGACGGTAAGTCCACCCAGCAATCCTTGAGCGATCACTGCAAGAAGTGCAAAGAGGGCGAGACGGCGCACCCAACGTCTTTTCTCTTTCCGCAAAAGGTAGATCGTCAGCACGATCGTAAGCAGGCCCACGGTCGTAGCAACCATGCGGTGGCCGTGTTCCCAAAACAGATTTCCCACCATGCGCGGAAAAAACTGCCCGTTTGAAAGTGGCCAATCAGACGTTGCCAGACCCGCGTCGTGACTCGTTACCAGTGCACCCGCAATGATCAAGAAGAACGTCGCGCAGGCGACGAGCATGGGTAGGCGATTGCGCGCAGAACCGGACGGAAAACAATCTCGCGCAAAGGCGCAAAGGCGCAAAGAAAACCCTTCAGAAACGCGGTAGCGCTTTGCGCCTTCGCGCCTTTGCGGGAGAGAGCCGCTCCGTGTAAACGTATGTTCGTGCATTTCGTTGACCCTAACC
>DATNJO010000735.1:0-2042 GCA_035603895.1 Pyrinomonadaceae bacterium | reverse complement strand
TGCGGCGCACCTCGAAATTCAAATTCATCGACTTCGTACCAAAGCGTCCCACATAAACACTCACTTCCAGCAGATCATCAAGCCGGGCAATGCGATGGAAATCACATTCGAGATGCACGCGCGGCAGCCAGATCTTCATCTCGTCAAAAAACACTCCGTAGTGCAGACCAACGGAACGAAACAGCTCCGTCTCGGCATACTCGAAGAAGTGGATGTAAGCGCCGTAAAAAATAATGCGCGCTGCGTCGACGTCGCCCCAGCGCACACGCTCCTCAATCGTAAAAGTTTTATGACTCGCCATCTAGCTCAACAGATTCAAAAACCGTATCAGCTCCTCGTTAAACTGCTCCGTGCGCTCGAGGTTCGAAACGTGCGCGGCATTCTCGATCACCACCAGCCGCGAGCCCGCGATCTCACGGTTCATCTTCTCACTATCCTTCACCGGCGTGATCTGATCTTCCTGTCCGACCAGAATCAAAGTGGGACACGAGATCTGCGACAGCAGCGATGTTTGATCGTCTCGCTCCGCCATTCCCAACAACGCACCCGCGGCGCCTTCGGGCTTCGTCTTCAACATCATGTCGCGCACGCGCTTCACCACCTCCGGTCGTTTGCTAACCGTATCCGGCGTCAAAAGCTTCGGCAACATCGAATCCGCGATCCCCGCCATTCCTTCAGCGAGCGCTTTCTCCGCTTGTTGATGTCGCGTCTGTTTTCCTTCTTCGGTATCCGCTTGCGCGCGCGTGTCAGCCAGAACCATGGCCCGCACCCGCGAACGAAACTGTTTGTAGAACGCGAGCGCAACGTAACCGCCCATCGACAGTCCGCCAATCACTGCGCGAGAAATCTCCAGGTGGTCCAACAACGCCGCGACGTCCTGCGCCATGCGATTCATCGTGGCCGCGCCCGGCGAAGCATCGCTTTCACCATGCCCACGCAAATCCGGCGTGATCACGCGATAACTATTACTCAACGCGCTGACCTGTTCGTTCCACAACGTCCGGTTGAAAGGATAACCATGCAACAACACGACGGGCAGACCAAGCCCCGCGTCCGTGTACGCCAACTGAATATCATCCACCTGTAAAAACGACATATTTAAAAATCTCTACGCGCCGCGCGCGCAACTACCGACACCAACTCCCGCAGCTCGATCGGCTTCGCGAGATAGATTTGAAAACCGGAGGACAACGCTCGCTCGCGATCCTCTTCCTTCGCGTAAGCCGTGATCGCCACGGCCGGAATGCTCTGCGTTTCCGCCGTGTCCAGCGATCGCACCTTTTCAATCAGACCGTAACCGTCCTCGTCCGGCATCGCAATGTCCGACACGAGCACGTCGGGCCTGTTCTGCCTGATGGCCTGAATTGCCTCTCCTGCGGAAGATACCGCAGTGACGTTCGCTTGTCTCCTCGTCAACGCGGTCGCCATCAATTTCAAGGTGTCCGAATCGTCGTCTACAAGCAGCACGTTAACACCGGACAACATCTGCGACGCATACGCCAAACTCTTATCGGTAACCGGTTCGATCGACGTCACTTTCGAATCAAGCAACGGCAACGTGATCGTAAACGTTGCGCCCTGGCCATCGCCGCGACTCGCCGCGCGAATCGTGCCGCCGTGTATTTCAACCAGATGACGCGCGATCGCCAAACCGAGTCCGAGCCCGCCGTGATGCCGCGTCGTCGTGCTGTCAGCCTGGCTAAAACGATCGAACACGTAAGGCATAAACTCGCGCGAAATTCCCTGGCCGGTGTCGGTCACGCTGATCTCAACTGCCGCATTCGCTTGCGTGACGTTCACCGTCACTCGTCCGCCGTTGTTTGTAAACTTCACTGCGTTTGACAACAGATTCCAGATCACTTGCTGAAGCCGGTTTGCATCGCCGGAAATCATCGCCGGTATGTTTTCGATTTGGGTTTCGATACGTATGCTTTTTGCATCCGCAGTTGGACGCACGACGTTGATCGCGTTTTGGACCACCGGCGCGACTTCGATCGGATGCAGGTCGATGTACAAGTTGCCGGTGATGATCCGTGACACGT
>DATNJO010000734.1:0-2512 GCA_035603895.1 Pyrinomonadaceae bacterium | reverse complement strand
CTTTCCGCACGTCGGCCGCGTCTGTGATGTTGATGATCACACCGTTCACCAATGAACTGATGATCGAACCATAGCCAGCACCGTGGGTGCCGTTGATGTAGATGGATTTGGTAATCGTCACTGCACCATAGCCACCGGGATCAAGAACGCTGATTTCTCCATCCTTGGCTGTTTTTGAGATCGCGCCCGCGAACGTCTTGCAGGGGGCGGTGCGGCTGCACGGATTGAGATCGTCGCCAACACCGGAAACCCATGTGCGTGTAGCCTGGGCTTGGGCGGCCGTCGCCAGGGCGAGGATGAAAGAGGTCACTAACAACGCCTTGATGGTGGGGTAAAACTTAATCATTTGGAATCTCTCCTTTAGTGGTTGAAGGGTGTGGGGGAGTCTCATCGACAAACAAACCCTTGTTTGAGGTTTAAGACCAGCAGCCCAAAACTTGTCGTTGTTTGTGCTGCTGGTCCAGTTAGGCTCTCCCTATTTGAATTTGAAGTTCGCGGTGTGAACAGTCCCGTCCTTCAGCGTAATGACAAGCTGACGACAAGTCCCAGCCCACGAGCCTTCGGTTTTCCAGACGTAGTTGTATTGGTCGCCGCCAAAATTCAGGCTGCTTCCACCGGCCGTGAGTGTCTCCGTTACATCAACGCCTGGATCATTCGTGTTGCAGTTAAGCGACACGGTGTATGGATTACCGGCAGCAAAGATATTCAGACCCTTGTTGCCGCTGAGGCTGAACTTCACCGGAATCGCCCGGCCCGCATTCACCGAGTTCAAAGTCGGTGGATTGTTAACCGGGTTGAAGAAACCGCTGAAGTTGTAGCGCACAGAAATGTTGAACTCGCACGTACTGTCGTTTCCGGCTGCGTCAGTCGCTGTAACAGTGACTTTCGTAGTTCCGACCGGGAAGGTCGATCCGGATGGATGACTATAGGTAACAGTCGGCGTCGAACAGTTATCCGAAGCCGTCGCCGCCGGATAAGTAACCGGCATTGAAGTGTCGGAACTGTTCAGCGGCAGGAAGACCACGATGTCCGTCGGACAACTGATGACCGGATCGGTTTGATCCGCCACGGTCAAAGTTGTCGTAACGGTCGTGGTGTTGCCGGCGCCGCCGTTATTGCTCGAGCCATCGTTCGCCGACAAGGTGATCGTGTGCGTTCCAAGTCCGACTGGCGTTCCCGGAGCCGGGCTCTGGGTCACCGCGATCGGATGGGCATCCGCGCAGCTTTCACTGTCATCCGCAGCCGCACACGCGCAGTTATCTGAAACCTGCGCCGTGGCCGTGAAATCAGGAATCACAGCCTGGCAACTCGCATCCGCCGCGATCGTTTGCGGCGAGACTGAAATCACCGGGGGCGTCACATCGTTGACTGTAATTACTTGCGTGCACGATGCGCTGCCAGTGCGTGCGGCCTCTTCGTCTTCGGTGGTTGCAAACGGTCCCGGACTGCTATGCGAATAAGCATTCCAGGTGATCGTCGTGATACCGGCCGAGAACGGATCGTCAGTCGTTTTGCGCGTGCAGTTCTCGCCATTTTCGTCGCACGTGTAGAGCGACTTGCCATCGCTGCGCGTGCCGACCACAGTCACGTTCGTTCCCGTCGTCGTCGGATTACCGACGGTAACTACGGCTTCGCAACTTGGTCCGGCATTTACATCAACGCTGGCGGGACAACTGATAGTCGGCGGGTCGAAACCGGTGTCTTCAACGGTGACGGTGAAGCTACAGGTCGCGCCACCGGTTCCGGAATTAACCGTCACGGTAGTGGTGCCGACCGGGAAGAACGAACCCGAAGCGGGTGTGGCGGTAACCGTGCCGCAGTCGCCTTCGGGACTCGCGGCGTCAAAGGTAACGACAGCACCGCGTTGGCCGTTTACAGTTGTATTCGCATTCGCGTTGACGTTGTCCGGGCAGTCCAAAGTGCACGTCTGTGGCGCGCCGGCCACGACGATGCTGAACTCGCCTGATGCGCTGTTATCCGCTGGACGCAACTCTGCTGTGTCGCCGGAAACCGTCGCGGAGTAACTGGTCGGAGTTTCCGCAGCGACACCGTTGGTGTGATAGACGGCGGAGAAATTCGCTCGCGCGCCTCTCGCCAACGAAGCGATCGTGCAGTTCGAATCTGTGCAGGTAAATGCCGGACCCGAAGTTTGCGTCAACGAAACAAACGTCGTTGCAGCGGGCGTGAAATCTGCCAGCTCAACGTCGCTTGCGTCGTCAGGACCAAAATTCGTGACGCTGATCGTGAAGCTGACATTGGTGTTTTCGTTGACCTTGCTCTCGCCGCTATCAATGAATTTGTAGACAGCGAGATCGCCGGTCAGAATTTCGGGATCGTGAATGGTAAAGAACGTTTCAGATACCGGCTCGCCGTCGGTATTGACGGTGCGGATTCTCCACGTGCCACGGTTGTTGACCGTTTCACCGCCGAGAATCGAAGTCGGCGTCAACAGCAACGTATCCGTTAGAGTTGTGCTGTTGATGGAGGTTTCGCGAGCCAGGAAGCCATCAGT
>DATNJO010000733.1:0-3276 GCA_035603895.1 Pyrinomonadaceae bacterium | reverse complement strand
GTTATGCGTACGAAGGCCGGAGAGCTTCGAGGAAGCACGTGCTGAGCGGCTCACTTATTCAGAGAATCCGTCACAGTACACGGACCTGAAAAAGTTTATTGATGAGCAGGAACTACTGCGTCAATTAGCGAAGGAGTCTCGCCTACGAACTCTGGAACTGGATATTTCGGATAATAATGTCGCAGGTGCCGCTAATAACATTCTCGACTGGATGACTCAGACAGGCGGACTGTGGCCAAAGTAGTCTGAACGATAGGAAAAGCGAACGTGTCATCAGACAAAATACAAACAGATATTCAACGGCCCGATGTTTCCGTAGTGATTGTGAGTTGGAATGTTCGCGACCTGTTACAACAGACTCTCGAGACACTGTATCGCGAAAGCCGCGACGTCTCCTTTGAGACGGTGGTTGTCGACAATGGCTCTACGGATGGGAGTGTTGAGTTGGTGCGCGAATCCTGGCAGCAGGTACGCTTGATTAGTCTGCCGGAAAACAGAGGCTTTGCCGTCGGGAACAACGTTGGATTTAAGGAAGCACGGGGGCGATACATCCTGTTGCTCAACAGCGATACGATAGTTCTTCCTACGACGCTTCCTGGCATGATTAGTTTCCTGGACAAAAATCCGAAGGTTGGATGCGTGGGCGCCCGGCATCTGAACGCTGACGGCACACTACAGCGCTCGATCGACAATTTCCCAAGCTTACTCAACGACTTCCTCAGCTACTCGGAGCTTCATCGCCTGTCAGTTTTGCAGCCCTTCCTGCGGCGGCGTTTTCCCTGGTGGAGCGACCACGACCAGGTGCGTGATGTTGATTGGGTCAACGGAGCCTGCATGATGGTAAGAAGCGAAGTAATTGAGCAGCTAGGCGGACTTGACGAAGGTTATTTCATCTATGCGGAGGAGATTGATTGGTGCTATCGAATGGTTCAAGCCGGTTGGCGTGTCTGTTTTACGCCCGAAGCTGAGATCATCCACCTTGGCGGACAGGCGATGAATCGCGCTGCTGATAGACGGATCGTGCTCAAGTACAAGGGACAGTATCGTTTCTACAGCAAACATTACCCACTTTGGAAATATGTTGTGTTACGCGCGATCGTGACCGGTGTCGCCATTCCGCGAATCGTGATTCTTTTGTTGTTACATCTTTTCTCAGGTCGGCGTCGAAATAACCTGCTACGTTGGCAAGGACTGACACAGGAACCGGTGGCGACTGAGCCATTGATAATGTTGCGCGCCTGGTGGAAAGTTCTGTGGCTGCCACTCTGAATAACAATGCCGATCGGTCCTCGTTTGCAACTCTCTTGCAGGCGGGAGCTAACCCCTCTCTTCGTTACCACGATGATGAGTTGCTTTACGCATACCTGGCTGGACGGCTTAAGCAATCAATCGCCACGCTTCCGTATCCCGAACAAGTCACAAGGGTTGTTCAGAGTCTTATTGCCGACATCGATTATCGGTTTGCTGCGGAATACCTTCATGCGATGCACACCGGCGACGCGCAAGTCAGCGAGGCATTTGAACGGCTCGTGTCGAACTGTAGCGTCAGAGAGAGAAATCTACTGCTCTACGACATAGCGAGGGTTCGATTCTCTCAAACGTCGACGCTCGACCGGGCTGGCCCAGTCCTCTTCGTCGAGCACCTCGAGGAAGTCTTTTCCCGCTCCGAATCAGGCTTGATTGTTTACCTCAGTGAGGAGAAGTTCAAGCCGGTGCTTCGCACTTTGCTCGACGACGTAGGGACGGCGGTTGGTTCTTTCATCGAGCAGCAACACGACCTTCCCAGCCGCTTAGCTTTGGTGCGTAGCGGCATCGTGAAGAAATGGGGTTTGCCCAACGGGAAGACGATTGTTAGTAAGCGAGAAAATCCTCATAAGCCCGGGCGATTTCGCAACGAACAATTTATCTACGAAACGCTCCGGTGGTTGCAGGTTCCGCTGCTGCTGGGCCGGACGGCCACAGGTGGAGGTGTTTGGCTAAAGTTATCTCCTCCGTTCGCGATCATTCGCGATGAAATTGCAGGTCATTACTATGCCCTGTCTCCATGGACGGATGGAATCATGTTAGAAGAGTTGTTGATCCACGAAGACGACCCGGCGAAGCGGCGCGATTATCTTACTCACTATCGTTGGCTGTTCGACGCACTTTGCGACCGCGGCGTTCAATGGGGCGATATGAGTCCCCGCAATATTCTCGTGGAGCAGACGGGCGAAGAAATTGTCTACAATATTTTTGACTTTGAGAAGAGCCAGGTGCTGGCTGGCTCAGCAAGCACCGCCGACAGAATCGTACAGTGCCGTGGACAGATCTGTGTTGAAGAGTTGGGAATCATTTGTACACCTCAAGAGGTTGAGGAATGTTTTGAAGGCTACTTTGAGCCCAAGGCTTGGGAACTTGAATCGGACGCGGTGCTGCCTTTTGCACAACGGCCAGAGGTTGCAAGCGTTTTGGTGGGCAGAGGAGTGAGCGAACCGCCGCTTGGGCTCTACAACCGAACAGACCTCGAAATCAGGAGTGTTCGGAGACCCGACGTTGACCCGTTGACGGATCGAGATCGATTTCCCGGGCAGCTAAACTTCAAGATCGAACACTATCTAAGTTGCGGAAACTATGACGATGCCGGTGACTACGACCGGAAGACAACCGAAGTGCTCATAGCCGCCAAGCGTCATGGTTGCTTCGACGCCGTCGTCGATGTGCTTACCCGTCTGACAAACTGGGTCGAGGGTGCTTTTGTTCAAGCAGAATTCGAAAGCCTCATAAAAGCTGGCAGGGTCTCGCTTGTGATACCTTCGGAGGAAGCAATCGGCAGTCTGGTCCGTACCATTGACACTCTTTATGAATCTCGCGAGAGTCCCGATGACTTTCTCACGAGTTGCGACCTGTTGAGCTTGGCGGGGAGCCAAACTGACTGATGGATGACTTCACCAGCTATGTGCGGGAAAATGTCGCGGTGGCAACGGATGAGACGATAGATCTCGGGCCACTCAGTTTCCGGCTCATTAGCAACGTACCAGCGTTTCCGGCGTTACATTATTTTAGTTCCGAGTCCAGGAATCCACTCCACTCGAAACCGCAGTTCGAGTTGTGGTGCATCTCCCTCAAAGCAAGCGAAATTGACAGAGACTATCTCTCTGAGCAGGTTGACCGGACATATCGCGGGAACAGCTTTCTGCACGGATATTACGTGACGGACCATTTCGGGGAACCTGTCTACCTCGTGACGCGCGGGCAGCGCTACTTCGTTTTCGGTGAGAAGCTCGAACTGGTTGTCTG
>DATNJO010000732.1:0-4430 GCA_035603895.1 Pyrinomonadaceae bacterium | reverse complement strand
TCTTTGGCGTTCTTTTGGTGGGGACTATCCACAGAAGAATGGTGTGGACCAGATCGCGAAGCTGCTGAACACTATCGCTACGAACCCCGACTCACGCAGACTGATCGTTACGGGTTGGGATCCGCGGCAGGCAGACAACGTCGACTTACCACCGTGTCACACGTTGTTCCAGTTCAAGGTCGAGAACGGCCGCGTGCTCCACTGCCAGCTTTATCAACGTTCGGCTGATGCATTTCTCGGCGTGCCGTTCAACATCAGTTCGTACGCCCTGTTGACGCACCTCGTCGCGCATGTGTCCGGGTTGAGCGTGGGCGAGTTTGTTTACACGCTGGGTGATTATCATATCTATCAAAATCACCGCGAACAGGTTCAGCAATTATTGGCGAGAGAGCCGTTTCCGCTGCCGCGGCTGGAGATTAACGATCCTGAGAATCCTTTGCGCGGACTCGAAGGGTTGTTAGCGGTGCGGTACGAGCACTTGAATCTGATCGGTTACAAGTCTCACAGCAAGATTGCTGCTCCCGTCGCCGTGTAGATCCGTTTTAATAACCTCATCTGAAGGAGTCCTCCATGAGCAATCCAGCGTTCTCTGACCCCCCTGAACCGGATTTCCAACGAAGACACGTCGGCTTCTCTAAATTGATTGAGGGCGACGAAGAACTCGTTCATGGAAAGATCATTAAATGCCTGATTTGTAAACACCGCGAATACATTGTCTATCTGGATAATAACTACGGCGTTTGGTGGGCAACCGATGATAAAGAGAATTGTTTCGACAGTCCCGGGGCTGGTGAAATCCTGAACGAAGTGTCCTACCTCGAGGGGGTTGATGTTAGCACCTTGAAATCCCATCAGGTGCTGGCCTTTCGACGCATGTTAGGCGAGGCAGTTGCCCGTTTATTGGATGTGAAAGATGTGAAACAAGCTAAACGGGTCTTAACCTACGCACGAGACTACATAGCGGCACGCAACGCTGAAAATGTAAGACTCTGGTACCTGTCGGCTAGCGGCATCGCCACCCTCGTTGCCGGCGTCACAATCTGGGTAATCTGGTTAGCTCAATATCGTCTTCACGTTGGGCCGAAGGGCATCGAATTTGCACTGGCGATTGGCGGTGGAGCGCTGGGAGCTTTTCTTTCGATTCTCTTGCGCAGCGAAAGCGTCCCCAAAGATATATCAGCGGGTAAAAAACTCTACTACGCCGAAGCCATCGCGAAGGTACTTGCGGGAATGATTGGCGCACTTCTTGTCGCCTTAGGAATTGAGACGAAGTTATTTTTCGGAAACGTTGTAGGTGAACCACAACTTGCTCTCATGGTCATGTTTGGAATAGTTGCCGGCATGAGCGAACGTTTGGTTCCAAGCCTGGTCACCAAGGTTGAGCTAACAAACTCAGGTAGCTAAAGATCGATTGCTTTATACTATTGGCCGATGATCATAGGTATCGCAGCAGTCGATCGCCAGGGGGCGATTGGTAAAGGTGGAAAGCTTCCGTGGCATTACTCCGCGGATATGAAGTTTTTTCGCGAGACGACGACGGGGCATGCGGTTGTGATGGGAAGAAAGACGTGGCTGACGCTCGGTAAGCCGCTGAAGAACAGACTCAACATCGTGTTGAGTCGCGATCCGAGTGTCGTCGAACCGCAGGAATCGTTGCTTGTGTTGAGTGATGTTGAGTCGGTGTTGTCGTTGAACGACTCGCTGACGACGGACTTGTTTGTGATCGGCGGTGCGCAAATTTATGAGGCGTTTTTGCCACGCATCGAACGGTGGATTATTACGGAGGTGCCGCTCACAGTGAAGGCAGCGGACGCATTCATGCCAGAGGATTATTTGGGAGGCTTCAAAGAAGCCGATACCAAACCGATTGGTGACGGATTAACTGTTAAATACTACGAACGCCTAAAATAACTCTTCTAGCGCTTCGTCAACCGATTTCACACCAACAACTCGCACGCCAAGCAGACGTTCCAACCCAACTACATTCGACGCGGGCATCACGATCTTCTTAAACCCAAGCGCCTGCGCTTCGCGCGCACGCACCGAAGCCTGCATCGCGCCGCGTACTTCGCCCGTCAAGCCCACTTCACCAAACACTGCTGTGTGTGGATCGATCGTCGAGTTTTTGAAACTCGACGCGATCGCGGTTACAACGCCGAGATCCGCTGCCGGCTCGTCGACTTCAAGACCGCCCGCGATGTTCACGAACACGTCGTCGCCCGTTAGTTGCAGTCCCGCCCGTTTTTCAAGCATCGCGATCATCAGCGCCACGCGATTCTGGTCCAGCCCCTGCGTCATGCGCCGGCCCGTGCCGTACTTGTTCCCCGAAACCAGCGCCTGAATCTCAACCAGCAGCGGACGCGTGCCTTCCATGCAGGCCGTGACGATCGAACCGGCGACATTCTGCGGCCGCTCCTGAAGAAACATCTGCGACGGATTCGCCACCGGCATCAACCCGCGTCCGGTCATTTCAAACACACCGACTTCATTCGCTGCGCCGTAACGATTCTTCACCGCGCGCACGATGCGATGGTTGTGATGCCGTTCGCCTTCGAAGTAGAGCACTGTATCGACGATGTGTTCGAGTGCCTTTGGACCAGCGATCGAACCTTCTTTCGTGATGTGACCGATCAGGAAAACAGGAACGCCGCGATTCTTCGACAACAGCAGAAACTGATGCGCGACTTCCCTCACCTGCGACACCGATCCCGGCGCTGACTCGATCTGACCGGAGAACACGGTTTGAATCGAATCGACGATCACTGCGCCGGGTTTGAGACGCTCGATCTCGCGAAAGATGTTTTCGAGGTTTGTTTCAGGAAGCAGAAAGACGTTTTTCGCAGTGACTGCGAGACGTTCGCCGCGAAGTTTGATCTGGCGTTCGGATTCTTCGCCGGAGACGTAAAGCACGAGCGTTCCGGAGTCGCTCAACTTATCCGCGACTTGCAACAGCAGCGTGCTCTTACCAATTCCTGGGTCGCCGCCAATCAAAACCAATGTTCCGGGAACGATGCCGCCGCCGAGGACGCGATCGAATTCAGTTACGCCCGACGCAAGGCGACGATCGTCTTGTGGTTCGATATCAGCATAGGCGACAGCGGTTACTTCGCGTAGCCGAAACCCATTCTTGCCGTGACGTGATGAAGTTTGGCTCTTCTCTTCGACGAGCGAGTTCCACTCGCCACATTCCGGACACTTACCCAGCCACTTGCCAGACTTATGCCCACAGCTCTGACAAACAAATAGTGTTTCAGTTTTTTTCACGGATTGGACGGATTCTATAACAACTCTTTCACGTTTTCAGTAGGCCGTCCGAGCACTGCGCGGTCGCCGCGTTCGACGATCGGGCGCTGCAAGAGGTCGGGGTGCTCGACCATCAACGCGATCAATTCACTGTCACTAAATTCACCATCGCCCAAACCTAACTCCTTGTAAACCGGCTCGCTCTTGCGCAACAACTCGCGCGGCTTGATACCCATCTTGCGAACAAGCTCCGTGAGTTTCTTCTTACTCAAAGGCTCGATGTAGTAATTAACCTTCTCAAACGGAACGCCACGCTCGCGCAGCAGCTTGTCCATCTCGCGACACTTCGTACAAGTCGGTTTTTCGTAGACTGTGATCTTGTCAGACATACTTACGGGAATATCCCCCTCACGCTCGTTGCTTCAGCTACACGGCCCACGGCGAGAATGTACGCGCCGGTCCGCATATCAGTGTTGTATCGTTGGGCTGTATCGTACACCGTATCGAATGCGGTGCGAATCGTCTGTTCGAGAGTGTCGTTGATCTGCTTCTCCGACCAGAAGAACGAATACTGATCCTGCACCCACTCATAGTAACTCACCGTCACGCCACCCGCATTCGCCAGAATGTCCGGAATGAGCATCACTCCCTGATCCTCGAACACGCGATCGGCGCCCGGCGTGGTTGGACCATTCGCCAACTCCGCGATGATCTTCGTCTTCACGTTGCCGACGTTCTTCATAGTGATCGCATTTTCCAACGCGGAAGGCAGCAGAATGTCACACTCCACTTCGAGCACGTCTTCACACGGTTTCTCCTTCGTCCCGGGAAGTCCGATTAACGAACCCGTATCAGCCTTATGCTTCAACGCTGCCGCGACGTCGATGCCGTTTTCCGCATAGACCGCCACCTTTGAATCACACGCAGCGATCACTTTCGCACCATCTTCAACCACCAGCCGCGCGATGTTCGCACCGGCGTTGCCAAAGCCGTGCACGACTACCCGCGCGTCTTTCAAACTCATGTTCTTCACCTTGCACGCTTCGCGTAGAGCATAAAGACAACCGCGCGCAGTTGCTTCCGCGCGTCCTTGCGAACCGCCGAGCGAAATCGGTTTGCCAGTGACGACGCCGAGTTCGGTGTGTCCACGTACCATCGAGATCGTGTCCATGATCCACGCCATCGTC